>DASPZW010000026.1:0-2415 GCA_035636055.1 Actinomycetota bacterium | reverse complement strand
GGGGGCCAGCGCCGCCGGCGCCCGCCAGCAGCGGGCTCACGCGCTCGCGGAACGCCTCGAAGGAAACATGCGTGAAGTCGGTGGAGCAGCGGTCCGGCCTGCCCCACGCAAGGTAGAGGCGGACGACCGCGGGGTCCTCGGTGGCGAGGAACTCGTGGGCCCAGATCGCGTGGTTGCGGCTGGTGGAGAACTTCTTGCCCTCGAGCGTGTAGAACTCGTTGACCACGAGTCCCCGAAGGGGCGCCCGGTCGAGCCCGGCGGCGGCGAACAGCGCCGGCCAGAAGATGGCGAAGTAGAAGGCGTTGTCGATGCCGTGGAACTGCCACAGGTCCTTGACCGAGCCCCACGCCTGGACGCACGCGTCCAGCGAACCGGCCTCGGAGCCCAGGGCCTTGGCCACGCCGTAGAGCCAGGCCAGCCCGACCTCGGCATACACGTCGATGCGCATGCCGGCGAGCGGCCCGACCCCCTCGATGCCCCAGTTCGTCGGATAGGCGAGCGGGACCTCCGGCAACCCGGCCGACACGTAGTGGGCGATGAGGTCGCGGACCCGGCTCGGCAGCTCCGCCCGCAACCACAGCCCCGTCAGATACTCTCGGTAGTCCTCGAGGCGCAGGACGGGAACGGTTGCGAGGAACGGCAGCGGTGCCCCGCCACAGCGATCGCAGATCGGGTCGATCAGGGTCTCGGCCGAGGTGAAGCCGCCGCAGCGCTCGCAGGACCCGCCGCTGGCCGCGTTGCCGCACTGGGGACACGACCCGGCGACGTACGAGTGGTGGAGCGTCCGGCCGCAGTCCGTGCAAGCATGCAAGGTCACCGCCCGCATCGGCACGGAGCCGCTCTCCACCATGTCCCTTGCCATGCCAGCCATCGCCCGCACGTAGGCCGGCTCCTGGGGCTCGACGAAGGCGTCGTAGTGGATGCGCCCACGTTCGAAGGCGTCGAGGATCTCGGCGCGGTACTTCCTGATCATCCCGTCGACGTCCACGCCCCGGACCTCGGCCATGGTGGCGATGAAGTTCTGGCCGACATCGACGCCGGCGACGACGAGCACCTCCTCGCCGCGGGCCTTGGCGGCACGGGCGGCGATGTCGGAGGCGAGGTAGGGGCCGGACAGATGCCCGACGTGCAGCGGTCCGTTGGCTGTGGGGGGCGGGATCGTGATGACGGTGACGCCCGCAGCGGTCTCAGGCACCGACCGCCTCCTTGACGTCTGCGGGGGCGTCTGCGGGGGCGTCTGCGGGCATCCAGTACGCACTGAAGACCACGAAGGGCCGGTCGGCGGAGCGGTTGTGGACCTTGTGCGTCTCCCCGCCGTCGAGCAGGAACGCGCTGCCCACCCCGACGTCCACGAGGAGGCCACCCGCCTCGACGACCCCGGATCCGCTCACGACGAAGGAGAGCTCGACCTCGGGGTGGCAATCGGCGGGGCTGTTCGAACCGGGGGGGACCGTGTACCACATGCCCCCGAACGGCAGGGCCTTGCCGAGGGCGTACTGTTCCCACCTGGCTACTGCGATATCGCTCACCATGTAGGTGTCAGCCGTTGCGTGGTTGAAGATGCGCATATCTCTGTCGCCTCCAGGAAGGTCTACCTGCGTCGGTTTGTGTGTTGCGACCGAGTCTTGAGAGCGACCAACCAGCCCGGAGATACAACTGATTTGACCCCGCCTGGGGTCTGAGCACCCCCCCCGGTCCGTCGACCTGACGGGGCGTTCAACGCCCACCGAAAGCGTTCAAAGCGCGGTGAACAGTGGCCCGTCTTCCTGGGGGGCGAGCGGGGACGCCACCAAATAGCTGATGACAGCACCACATGGTGGCCTGTGCCCCGCGACAGTTCTCGGCTACCCGGGTAGGAACGCCACTCTCACACCATGGCCCTAGTAGTTGTGGGCTCACCCGGGCAATAGTGGCCGGATGTCGTGCCGGGGAGGAGCTCTTCATTCTCTGCGCCCCTCGTCAAGCCAGTGCGCCCGAGCCCTCTCGAGCCACGACACTCTCGGGATAGCTCCGGGCATGCCACTTCCATCCTTCGACTGTCCCCAAGAACGCTCCACCCTCGATCGTGGACGCTGCGAGTCAGGTCGTCTTTGCTTGAGATCACTGATGCGGGATTCTCGTTAGGCACTACAATCAGCCTCGGGGGGGTCGCTCTTGGCTGCTCGGCGACCACATGTTCGGGGGAGAGCAACATCGTGTGGTCAGATCGGCAGTTGGCCTTGCTAGGCGGCCCTGAAGCCAAAACTGACCGCGCCTTAATCTGGTTCGCCCGCCTTTCCTGGCTCGCAGCGCTCATGACAGTGGCCGCCTTGATTGCAGACCGTTCGGGATAGCACTTCCTCGCTGCGATCCCCAATGACAATTACAGGGATTACGCGTTGCCTCTTGAAAGCCCGATCGGGCGGGGACCATTTG
>DASPZW010000025.1:0-9971 GCA_035636055.1 Actinomycetota bacterium | reverse complement strand
CGCCGGCAATGGCCGAGAAGTGGTGCATGTACACGACCAGGACGGCGTAGGCGAACACCCCGACCATGATGGACGGGATGCCTGTCATGACCTCGGAGAAGAACCGGACCGCCCGTGCCAGCCGGCTCTCCGCCGCGAATTCGACGAGGTAGACCGCGCCGAGGATCCCGAGGGGGATGAACACGACGGAGGCCATCGTGACCATGAGCAGCGTCCCGACGATGGCGTTGGCGAGGCCGCCCCCGGGCGCTGTCGCGTCGCCCGGCGGCGGCTGCGTGAAGAAGCTCAGCCCGTGGATGGCCCCGATGCCCTTCATGACCACGGCCGCGATGATGGCGACCAGGGGCACGAGCACAAGGAGCACGGCAAAGGCCATGAGGCCGAACATCACCCTGTCGGTGACCCGCCGGCGCTTCGACGGCCGCCTCACCGCTTGGCCCGCCGGACGAGCAGCCGGGCAAAGACGTTCATCAGGACGGTGACCACGAAGAGGACGAGGCCGAGGCCGATCAGCGCCTGGACGTGCAGGGGTTCTTGCGATTGGCCGAACTCGTTGGCGATGACGCTCGCCATCGAGTAGCCCGAGGCGAAGATCGACTTGCTGATGGCGGGGACGTCGCCGATGAGCATGAGGACGGCGACCGTCTCGCCGAGCGCCCGCCCAAGGCCGAGGATCAGCGCGCCCACGATGCCGGCCTTCGAGGGCGGGAGTACACCGTAGCGGATGGTCTCCCACCGGGTGGCCCCCAGCGCGTAGGCCGCCTCCCGGACGTCGCTGGGGACGGTGACGAAGACCTCGCGGGTCACCGCCGAGATCGTCGGGAGGATCATGATCGCGAGCACGACCCCGGCGGCGAAGAAGCCCGCGCCATTCCCCACGGGGCCCGCGAAGATCGGGATTGCCTTGCCGAGCGTGTCGGCCAGGAACTGCTCCACCGGGCGGAGCAGCGGCAGGAGCACGATGACACCCCAGAACCCGTAGATCACCGACGGCACCGCCGCCAGCAGGTCGATGAGGTTGGCGACGGGGCGCCGGATCCTGGCCGGGGCGATCTCGGAGACGAACAGCGCCGTCCCGAGCGCCATCGGGGTGGCGATCACCAGGGCGATGACCGACGTGACCACCGTGCCGAAGATGAAGGGCAGGGCGCCGAACACGCCGTTGGCCGGCGCCCATTGGGTCCCGATGACCCAGGCGAGGCCGTGTGCCTTCCAGATGGGCCAGGAAAGCTGGGCGAAGCGCACCAGCATGGCCGCAAGCACCACGAGGAGCAAACAGGCGCCGAGCATGGCCACCCACCGGGCGACGCCTTCAGAACGGCGCCGTCCGGTGAGTAGCTTGCGCTCAACGGCCGTAGCGGTGGCCAAGCTCGTACTGCTTTCCGATTCCTGCCCCAAGGGACCCCGGCCTGATGGTTCCAGGAGGCCCCGCTCAGCCCGCCAGCAGGGGCTGGCCGTTGAAGGTCACGGTTTTCAGTGCCGCCAGGCACTTGGTCGTTAAGGCGCTCGGCAGGGCCACGTAGTACAGCGCCGCCTCGGACTGCTGGCCGGTCGTGAGCCCGTAGTTGAGGAACTGCACGACGGCCTCGCCCTTCGGACCGCTGTCCTGCTTCTGGTAGACGAGCGCGTAGGTCGGGCCGGCGATGGGGTAGGCGTCCTTGCCTGGTGCGTTGAGCAGGTTGAAGACCAGGTTGGTCGGCTGCAGGGTGGACGGGTCGAAGTTGGCGGCCGCAGCGGCGGTCGTGCTCACCGACGGGGCGACGTACGCCGAGCGGTCACCGTTCTGGACCGCCGCAGCCGGGGTTGTGGTCTGCACCGCGTAGGTGAGCTCGACGTAGCCGATGGCCCCCGGTGTGCTTTTGACGACCTGGTCGACGCCTGCGCTCTTGGCCCCGGCCTTGAAGTTCGCCGAGGTTGGCCACGTCGGCCCGGTGCCGGCGCCGATCGCCGTCTTGAAGGCTGCACTCACCGTCGAGAGGTAGGTCGTGAAGATGTAGGTCGTGCCGGATCCGTCAGAGCGGTGCACGATCGTGATCGGGGTCGAGGGCAGCGTGACGCCCGGGTTGTCGGCCTTGATCTCGGCGTTGTTCCAGGCGCTGAGCTTGCCCTGGAAGATGTCGGCGAGCGTCTGGCCGCTGAGCTGCAGGGTCTTGACGCCCGGGAGGTTGTAGATGACCGCCACCGCACCGAGGGCCGTGGGGATGTTGAGGATCGTCGCCGTCTGGGTTGCGGGGGCCACGTACGGGGCGTCGGTCCCGGCGAAGTCGACAGTCTTGCCGATGATGTCCTTGATTCCCTGCGACGAGCCGGTCCCGGTGTAGGCCACCTGGATGTGGCTGACGGCATTGAAGTCGGTGCCCCACTTGGTGTACAGGGGCTGGACGAAGGTGCTGCCGTCGCCGGTGATCGACGAAGCGGGTTGGATGGCGGCGCTAGTGCTACTCGATGAGCCGTTCGGGGTCGGCGTGGTCGTGGCGTTGGTCTTGCTGGACGAACAGGCCACCCCCACCATCCCCGTGATCGCGGCCACGATCACGAACAACTTGGCACGTCTCACAAGCCTTCTCCTCCTGCTCGGGGCCAACCTGGCCCATCCTCTTGGCATACTTCCGGCTCTACTCTGCCGACGGTAGGGGGCAGGCCTCTGAGGTGGGTGATCTGGGCGCGAACTCTGTGTGAACTCTTGGGGACCGATTGTGCGTGTCACGCCAACTACCCAACCCGCACCCCTGCCTCGACATGGTGGAATGAAGTTGAAATTCCTGTGAAATCTCTCAGTGCACCTTGGGCACCTGAGGGCACCTGGGGGCACCTCGGACGGGAGCAACGCGCATGGCACTGGTCCTCGTGGTCGAAGACGACCCCACCATGGCGGAGATGGTGTCGTACAACCTGCGCCGCCAGGGCCTCGAGGTGGACGTGGCCCGGGACGGCCCCTCCGGCCTGCTGCGTGCCCGGCGCCGGGACGTCTCCCTCGTGCTGCTGGACGTGATGCTCCCCAACCTCGACGGCGTCCAGGTGGCCGAGCAGCTCCGGGCACTGCGGCCCAACCTGCCGATCCTGATGCTGACGGCCCGGGGTGAGGAGGAGGTCAAGCTCCGGGGCTTCGCCGCCGGCGCCGACGACTACCTGACCAAGCCGTTCTCCATGGACGAACTCGTCGTACGGGTCAAGGCCCTCGTGCGCCGTTCCCGGGCCGAGGCCATCCGGTCGGAGTCACCCTCGGAGGTCCGGTTCGGCGACCTGCGGCTGGTCGCCCGCGACTTCCGGTGCTGGGTGGGGGACACCGAGGTCGCCCTGCGGCCGAAGGAGTTCTCCCTCCTGGCACGCCTGGCCTCCGAGCCCGGCAGGCTGTTCTCCCGGCTGGAGCTGGCCGAGGAGATCTGGGGCTACAGCCACCTTGGGGACACCCGCACGATCGACACCCACGTGAAGAACCTGCGCCGCAAGGTGGAGGACGACTCGGACTACCTGTTCATCGAGACGGTGCGCGGGCTCGGCTACCGGTTCCGGCTGCGGCTCAAGGCGGGTGAGCCGGGGGAGCCGGCGCAGGACTGGCCCGAGGTGGGGCCCGAATCGGACGGCGGGCCGGGCCCGGCGGTGGGCCCGGACGCCCGGCCGGAGCCGCACGCCTGGTGAGCAGTGGCAGGTTGGGCCGTCGGCTCCTTGCCACCCAGCTGCTGGTGGTCGTGGTGGCGGTGGCGGTGCTCGCCGCTGCGGATGCCGGGGGTTGGTCGCTCGCCGCCGGGATCGCGCTCTCGGTCCTGGTCAGCACGTTCCTCGCCATCGTGCTGGCGGTGCGGACGGGGCGCTGGGTGTCCCGGCCCCTCCAGGACGTCGGCGACGCCATCTCGACGGCGCTCTCCGGCGAGCCGCCGACGCTGACCGAGCGCGGCCCCTGGGAGGTCCGGCAGGTGGCCGGTGCCCTGCACGGGGTCGCCGCGGAGGTGACCGCTCGGCTCGCGGACCTGAACCGTGAGTCCGGGCTGCGCGAGCAGATCCTTTCCTCGATGTCGGAGGGCGTCGTGCTGGCCGACGCCTCGGGCAGGATCCTGTACGCCAACCCCGCGGCCCAGGACCTCCTCTCGAGCGCGTCGACGCTGCCGTCCCAGCTGCGAACCGAGGGCCAGGTCGAGCTGACCCTGCGTCACCCCCGCCGCCGGGAGCTCAAGGCCGCCTGCCTCCGGCTGGGCGACGGCCGCCGGCTGGTGGCGATCCAGGACGTCACGGAGGCCAAGCGCATCGAAGCGATGCGCCGGGACTTCGTCGCCGATGCCTCCCACGAGATGAAGACGCCCGTCGCCTCCATCCAGGCGGTGGCGGAGACCCTCGAGATGGCGGTGAACGACGACCCCGCGGCGGTCCCGAGGTTCATGCGCACGCTGCTGGCCGAGATCCGCCGCCTCTCGGCACTCGTGCAGGACCTCCTCGACCTGGCCCGGCTCGAGGGGCGCCCCCCCGAACGCAGCATGGTGTCGCTCACGCGGGTGGTGGCCCAGGAGGCGGCCCGGGCACGCGAGACGGCGACGGACAAGGGCCTCAGGTTCCGGGAGGAGGCCGCCAATGGCGTCATGGTCGCCGGCAGCCCGGAAGACCTCTCCCTCGCCCTGCGCAACCTGCTCGACAACGCGCTGCGCTACACCCTCGCCGGCGAGGTGTCCGTGCGCCTGTGGATCCAGGACGGCCACGCCAAGGTCGAGGTGTCCGACACGGGGCCGGGCATCCCGGGCAAGGACCTCAGCCGGATCTTCGAGCGCTTCTACCGGGTGGACCGTGCCCGGTCGCGGGAGACGGGCGGGACCGGCCTCGGCCTGTCGATCGTGCGGCACGTCGTCGAGCAGCACAACGGCTGGGTGCAGGTCGAGAGCGAGCTGGGGCGTGGGTCCCGCTTCGTGGTGACGCTCCCGGCGATCCGGACGTCGAAGGAGCTGGCCGACTAGGCCCCCGAAAGGCTTTCATCCGCCTTGCCCGATTCGGTGGCGGCCCCCGAGGGGCCGCCACCACTGTGAGTGGCCGTCTTGCCTCGCGAACGAGGGGCTCACGAGGCTCGTGGCCTCCCCCGGTCCTGCGAATGAACGTCGCCCGCGTCAGTCGCTGATCGGCTGGCCGGTCGTGGGGTCGAGGTAGAGCTTGCGGCCCGCATGCTCCTTGCCGAAGTTGGTAGGTGCCGAAGTAGTGGTCGAAGGACACGTTGTCCTGGAAGATCACCACTACGTGCTTGATGGGAGTTGCCGGTGTCGCCGCGGACCCCGCGACCGGCCCGTGGGGCCGCTCAGCGGACAGGCCGGCTGCGGTCTGGGACGTGATGAGCCCGAGCGCCGTCGCCAGTGCGACAGCGGGCGGCATGATCCGGCGAGCACCCAACCTGGCTCGTTGGTAGCCCTCTCGACGTGTGGATACCATCGTCCTCCCCTCTCGTCCGCCTCGGTCCGAGCTCGGCTGCTCGGCGCGCAGCGGGAATCCGCGGGAGGAACAAGGCATTGATGGCACGTTGAACCCCCCGTAAAACCCGCCGCTCTCGCTGGGCATGCTAGAGAGCGCCCGCGAACGCTCAGCGACGGCGATGTGACGGGAACGTGAACGCTGGCGGAACTTCCGACGACGATCCGGTCTTCATCGGGAATTCAGGAAGCCGCAATCTGGCGTTCACACGGGTCGGGTATGGTCGTTCCAGTCGAGGCGTTACCAGATTCTCCCATCCTAACGATGAGATAGGATCAGAGCCTATGACAGGAAGCTATCAAGACACGTCGATGACGACGCCCTCGGTCGGCCCTCGGTGCATCCGCTGGGCGGCGGCAGGAGGCACGGACGACAGCGCGGCCGGCGTGACAGGGATCGCGGGCTGCGGCCTGTGCGGACGATCGGTGACCCTGCCCCCCTCGCCGGGCGACGGGGAGTGCCCGTGGACGGCGCACCCCAGTACCGCCGGGCTCCACATGCTCTGAGCGGGGCCGATGAGGCCGATCGGCGGCCCTCCCACTTCCCGAGCTCGAGGCCCTCTGACAGCTAGTCAGCATCCCAACTAGTCTGCTATCATCCTGTCGCTCAGCTCCGTTGAGCGAGCATGAGTGAGCCCCGGCGAGGCGGGCGGGCCGGCCCCCACCGGTTAAGTTTTCGGCGAAACGCAACCGGCATCGACAGCACCACCGGGCCCGCCCGCCGCACCGGATACCGGTGCGGCCCTGAAGGCCGGCTGGGGAACTCCTGCGGGACATCCGGCGCTGTGCTTTAGACTCCGCCCCGTGAGCACATGCTGAGCTATTTCCAGGCGATCGTCCTCGGCCTCCTCCAGGGGGTTACCGAGCTCTTTCCGGTTTCCAGCCTCGGGCATACCGTGCTGCTGCCGGCACTGCTGCACTGGGACAACCTGGTCAAGGCGCAGTCTGCCTCGGAGTCCTTCTACCTCGCCTTCGTCGTCGCCCTCCACGTCGCCACCGCCCTCGCCCTGTTCCTCTTCTTCTGGAGGGATTGGGTCCGGATCATCAAAGCCTTCCTCAGTAGCGTCAGGAAGCGCAGGATCGAGACGCCCGACGAGCGCCTGTTCTGGCTGCTCGTCATCGCGACAATCCCGGCGGGCATCACGGGCCTGGCCCTGGAGCACACGCTGCGGACCCAGTTCGCCAAACCTCTCGCCGCCTCGATCTTCCTCACCGTCAACGGTCTGGTCCTCCTCGCCGGGGAGCAGGTCCGCCGGCGGGCGGGCGTGCAGAAACTGGCGACGGTGCCCGCCGGGGGAGGGGCGACCGGCCCCGAGCCTGGGCGCCGGCTCGACACGCTGGACTTCAAGGAGTCGCTGGTCATCGGCGTGGCGCAGATCGCTGCGTTGTTCGCCGGCATCAGCCGCTCGGGCATCACGATGGTGGCTGGCCTCGTCCGGGGCCTCAACCACGAGGACGCCGCCCGGTTCTCGTTCCTGCTGGCGACGCCGTTGATCTTCGCCGCCGGCGTGTACAAGATCCCCGACCTCCTCGGGCCGCTGGGCAACGGGGTGCGGTCCCAGGCCCTCATCGGCGCCGCCTGCTCCTTCGTGGCCGCCTACATCTCCGTCAAGTTCCTCACGAAGTTCTTCGAGACCCGCAGCCTGTGGCCCTTCGGAATCTACTGCCTTGTGGCGGGGGCCGTCTGCATCCTGCGCTTCGCCTGAGGGCTCGTTAGATACCCATCGGCGAGGGTAGGCTCGCGCGACCATGCTCGCCCGCTGGCCGTTGCTCCGCCAGATCGCCGGGAAGGACCGGCTCGGCCTCGGCGCCGCGGCCATCTCTCGGCACAGCCGCGACCTGCAGCCGAGGACCCGCACCGCAGAGACGGTCGCCGCCTCGGTGTGCCCCTACTGCGCCGTCGGCTGCGGCCAGCTCGTCTACGCAGAGGGTGGCAGGGTCACCCAGATCGAGGGCGACCCCAACAGCCCGATCTCCCGCGGCAGGCTCTGCCCCAAGGGATCGGCCAGCAAGGAACTCGTGAACCAGGAGGGCCGGCTCACGAAGGTGAAGTACCGCCGTCCCCACGGCACGCGGTGGGAGGAGCTCGACCTGGACCTGGCGATGGACATGATCGCGGAGCGGGTCATCGCCGCCCGCGACGCCGGGTGGGAGGAGACCGACGGCCAGGACCGCCGGCTGCGGCGGACCATGGGGATCGCCAGCCTCGGGGGAGCGACGCTCGACATCGAAGAGAACTACCTGATGAAGAAGCTCTACACCGCCCTCGGCGCCATCCAGATCGAGAACCAGGCCCGCATATGACACTCCTCCACCGTCCCCAGTCTGGGGACCTCGTTCGGGAGGGGGGGCGCGACGACGTTCCAGCAGGACCTCGCCAATGCCGACTGCATCGTCATCCAGGGCTCCAACATGGCGGAGTGCCACCCCGTCGGCTTCCAGTGGGTGATGGAGGCGAAGCGTCGGGGGGCCACGATCATCCACGTGGATCCCCGCTTCACCCGCACCAGTGCCGTCGCAGACATCCACGTGCCCATCCGGGCGGGCTCCGACATCGCCTTTCTGGGCGGCATCGTCAACTACATCCTCACCAACGGCCGGGAGTTCCGGGAGTACGTCGCGGCCTACACCAACGCCTCGTGCCTCGTGAGCGACGACTTCGCTGACACCGAGGACCTCGACGGGCTCTTCTCCGGCTGGGACCCCGAGACACGTACCTACGACGAATCGACCTGGACCTACAAGGGGGTCCCGCCCGCGCCCTCGGCTAGCGAGCGGGTCCGGACGGGGACCGGGATCGGCGACGAGTACGGCGACGGTGGTCCCGCCGTCGGCAAGGCAACGTTCCGGGACCCCACGCTGGACGATCCCCGTTGCGTCTTCCAGATCGTGAAGCGCCACTTCGCCCGCTACACGCCGGAGGTGGTCGAGGCGACCTGCGGCGTCCCGCCGGAGAAGTTCCTGGCGGTCGCGGAAGCCCTGTGCGCCAACTCGGGGCGGGAGCGCACCTCGGCGTTCTGCTACGCGGTCGGCTGGACGCAGCATTCGGTCGGCGTGCAGTACATCCGGACGGCGGCGATCATCCAGCTCCTCCTCGGCAACATCGGCAGGCCGGGTGGGGGGATCCTGGCCCTGCGGGGCCACGCCAGCATCCAGGGTTCGACCGACGTCCCCACGCTCTACAACCTGCTGCCCGGCTACCTGCCGATGATCCACGCCGCGGCGCACGGGAGCCTCCAGGACTTCATCGAGCAGGGGGGGTCGCCCGCAGGCTTCTGGGGTCACATGGACGCGTACATCGTCAGCCTCCTGAAGGCCTGGTGGGGCGAGGCGGCGACCCCCGAGCGCGACTTCGCCTTCGACTACCTGCCGAGGATCACCGGCGACCACTCCGCCTACCAGACCATGCTGCTGATGCTCGAGGGCAAGGTACGCGGGTATTTCGTCGTCGGGGAGAACCCGGCGGTGGGCAATGCGAACTCCGGCATGCACCGCCTCGCCCTGGCCAACCTCGACTGGCTCGTCGTGCGCGACTTCGCCGAGATCGAGACCGCGTCGTTCTGGTACGACGCACCCGAGATCGACACCGGCCAGCTCGCGACGGCGGACATCGGCACCGAGGTCTTCCTCATGCCCGCCGCCGCCCATACGGAGAAGGACGGGACGCTGACCAACACCCAACGCCTGCTGCAGTTCCACCACAAAGCGGTCGAGCCGCCGGGCGATGCCCGGTCGGACCTGTGGTTCTACTACCACCTCGGCCGGATCGTGCGGGAGAAGCTGCAGGGCTCCACCTCCGAGCGCGAGGCGCCGCTCACCGACCTCACCTGGGACTACCCGACGGAGGGGCCCCACGCCGAGCCCCGGGCAGCGGCGGTCCTCCGGGAGATGAACGGGTGGAACGCCTCGGGGAAGGCACTCGGCACCTTCACCGAGCTGAAGGCCGACGGCTCGACCGCCTGCGGCTGCTGGATCTACTGCGGCTGCTACGCGAACGAGGTCAACCAGCCGGCCCGGCGCAAGCCCGGGGCGGAGCAGACCTGGGTCGCACCGGAGTGGGGCTGGGCCTGGCCGGCCAACCGCCGCATCCTCTACAACCGGGCCTCCGCGGACCCAGAGGGCCGCCCCTGGTCCGAGCGGAAACGCTACGTCTGGTGGGATGCCGCCGCGAAGGAGTGGACCGGCCACGACGTGCCGGACTTCAGCAAGACCATGCCTCCCGACTACGAGCCGCCGCCGGGCGCGAGGGCGGAGGATGCCCTTCGCGGCACCGAGCCCTTCATCCTCCAGTCCGACGGCCTCGGCTGGCTCTACGTCCCCCGTGGTCTCAAGGACGGGCCGCTGCCGGCCCACTACGAGCCGGAGGAGTCCCCGGTCGACAACCCGCTGTACGGGCAGAACGCCAACCCGGCACGCCAGCGCATCGATCGGCGGGGCAACCGGTACGCCCCCTCGGGGTCGTCCCCCGGGTCCGCGGTCTACCCCTTCGTGACGACGACCTACCGCCTCACCGAGCACCACACGGCCGGG
>DASPZW010000024.1:0-9032 GCA_035636055.1 Actinomycetota bacterium | reverse complement strand
GCGCCGGTACTACGAAGACGGACGCCGGCACGAAGCCATACGGCAGTTCGAGCGCCTCCGCGACACACTGCGCGAATTCATCGGCGTCGGCCCCGACCCCGACACCATCGCCCTGTACGAGCGGATCCTCGACATCGAGTGCGAGGAGCCCCCGTCGCCAGCGGAGCGAGCCGCGGCGCTGATCGCAACCGGCCTCGTGCATTTGAACCGCGGGGAACTGAGCGAGGCCGAACGTCTGGCACGGGAGGCAAAGGCGATGGCGATCGACGCCGGCCTTGGTCACGAACTCGGGGACGCAGCCACACTCCTGGCCGTGGTCTCGTTCTGGACCGGCCGCTGGAACGATGTCTTCCGCGAGGAGTTCACGGCCTCCCTGGCCCACGAGCCGGCCCTGGCCATGGCGACGTACGACGCCAACGTGTGCTTTGCGGAGTACTACGTCTCGGGCACCGACGGCCCCGCGGGTGCGGCGGCCTATGCCCGCGAACTGGTTAACCTCGCCGCGGAAGCCGGCTCGGTACCGGGACGTGGCCTCGCCCAGCTCATGCTCGGTGAGGCATTCCTGTTCTCGGGAGACTTCGAGGGGGCCCGCGACGAGTTGCAGCGAGCACTGGAGCTCGCAACTGAGGCGGGATTCGGCTGCCTCCGTTCCGTGGCGCTGGAGCGCCTGGCACAGGTCGAGCTCGCCCTGGGCGACGCGGGGGCGGCGGGCGCACTGCTGCAGGAGGCCCAGCCCGTCGCCGCAGGCTCTGCACTCCGTTCGCACCTGCTGGTGCGGCTACTGGGGATCGGCGTCCAGGTCCCGTCGGAGCCGCTGGGGGCCCTTGCCGCCGTCGCGCAGGCGGAGCGGCTGCTCGCCGACGCCACGAGGGTCTGCGACCCCTGCTCGATCAACTTCCGCCTTCAGGCGGCGTCGGCGTCGGCGCGCGCCGGCGATCTCGTCAGGGCTCGCCGACACCTCGGCGACGCTGAGCGGGTCGCGGGGATGTGGCAAGGCGGCCCATGGTCGGCGGCGGTCTGGGAGGCACGCGCGAGGGTCCGCCTGGCCGAGGGGGAGCCTTCACTGGCAGTAGCATTCCTCCGCGAGGCGGCCGACGGCTTCGCCCAGGCCCAGCGCCCGGTCGACGAGGCACGATGCCGTGCCGCCGCAGACGTGCTGTAGGGCGCGCGTCTCAGGAGGGTTCAGCCGGGTCCGGGCACCTGGGTCAACGTCTCGAGGAACGCAGCGACCTCCTCGACCGGGGGCATCGCGGCGATCGACGCTCTGACCCGGGCTGCTGCATCGCGGAATGAGTGGTCGGAGAGCAATCGTTCGACCGCATCGGTCACGGCCTCCGGTGTGAACTCGCCGGGCAGGATGGCGAGCCCTGCGCCCGCCGACGCGATAGCCGCCGCGTTGAGGAACTGGTCCGCCCCCTGGGGCAGGCAGAGCTGAGGTAGTCCGAGCGCCAAGGCGCCCAACGCAGTGCCCGACCCGCCATGGGATACGACGACGTCGCAATGCCCCAGCACGGCGCTCTGGGGCACGTAGCGCTCGACACGCACGTGCGTCGGCTGCTCCCCGAGCATCGCTGGGTCGCCTCCCGGCCCCACGGTGACCAGGATGCGCACGGGAAGGTCTCGCAGCGCCCCTATCGTCACCCGGAGGGGGTTCACATCGTTGAAGACGGTGCCCATCGTCACGTAGACCAACGGTGTGCCCGCGGGTCCTTCCGGAAATGGGAGAGCTGCGGAACTATCGAATTCGCCGTCGTCCCGGTGAGGGCGCACAAGCTGGCGATGGGCAATGTGCTCGGCGGGCTGCGGCTGCAGCACCGGGGGGTAGCTGTCGAGGTACAACGTGTCGTACGCCCCGCCGAACGGGCGCGGTTCCAGCCCACGGGAACGCCACAGGTGCGCCACCTCACGGGCGGCGGACGCCACGCGGCTGGCCGGCAGGAGCGGCCCGAAGCCCTTCGTGACGCTCGGCACGCCCACCTCCGCGGCGACGATGTGGCCGGCGAATTCGGCGGCGTCGGTGATCACGAGATGGGGCCGCCACGCAAGCGTCAGTGGTACGAGCCCGTGGAGCATCTCGGGGGCGGCGATGGCACCCCAGAGCTTCCCGAACATGACAGCGGGCACGTCGGCAGGAGGAAGGTCGTTGAGCTCGGGGTAGCGCTGCTTGGCCAGTGCGGGCCCGATCGGGAGGGACGGGGCTGCAGCCACAGCTCGGATTCCTCTGCGCTCGACCTCTCCGACGCCGTCGGCCGGGAGCGCCCAACGTACATCGTGGCCGCGCTCGGCGATCGCACGTGCCAGGGGGACCATCGGGTGGATGTGTCCCAGCATCGCGGGACTCGTGATCAACACCCGCATGGTCATGGTCGAGAGTCTGCCATCGATACCGACATCGGGTGCCGAACGGCGCCTTCCCCGAATAGCTGCTAGGGCCGAGGGCCGGCGGGGGTGAGAGGGTTGGGAGCCGTTACCTCCGCGTTCACCTGCTCGGCGAGGGAGCAGAGGCTTTCCGGCGGGTCGAGGGCATTGACGTGGGCGGCAACGGCTTGGAGTTGGGAACGGAAGTTCATCCGTTCGGCAGCATTCAGCGGGGCCAGGAGGTCGGCTTCAGCCGCCTGGAGACGGCTGTCGAGCGTGGCAAGGAGCTTGGTCCCCTGGGCAGTGACGATGACCCGGCGGGCTCGTCGGTCGGCGGGGTCAGGCTGGCGTTCGATGAGCCCCGCAGCTTCGAGGTCGTCGAGCATGTAGGTCATGACCGTGCGGTCGATGCCGAGGTGGTGTGCCAACGCGAGTTGACTGCCTACCTCTGAGCGGGCTGCGGCAGCGATCACCTGGTAGCCGCGCGGGCCGCCGGGAACGTCGGCGAGCGCGGTCGTGGCGGCGGCGACATAGCCCCGGAAAACAACCCCGAGCGCCCATCCGAGGTCTTCAGCCAGGGCGTCGTCGCACGCCGATCTTGCTGCCGCGGCGGCTGGGGCGGGGATGGGCTTGGTCATGTTCCCATTCTACTCGGCTAAGCGTTGGGCAAGATGATCTGTTGACAAGATGTTCTGTATACACTATGATCGTCGCAGAAGACGTTCGTCGCAAGCAGTCGCAAGCACTGGACCCGAAAAAGGAGGTCTCACATGGACATCGGTCTTCTCGTCGTGCGGGCAGTGATCGGCCTGCTCCTGGTCGGTCACGGCGCTCAGAAGTTGTTCGGATGGTTCGGTGGCCACGGGCTGACCACCACTGGCAAGGGGCTCGGAGCCCTTGGCTACCGGCCCGGCACCTTCTTCGCATTTGTCGCCGGCGCCACCGAGGCGGGCGGCGGGTTGCTGCTCGCCCTCGGGCTGCTGACGCCGCTGGCCGCTGCGGCGATCATGGGCACGATGCTCAACGCGGCCCTGTCCGCCCACGTCAAAAACGGCCTCTGGCTCACCAACGGCGGCTACGAATACACCCTGGTCCTCGGGGGCGTCGCAGCGGGGCTCGGCTTCACCGGCCCCGGCGCCTACAGCCTCGATCACGCCGCTGGTTGGGCCTTCGCAGGGACGCGGTGGGGCCTCTTCGCCGTGGCCTTGGCGCTCGTGATCGGGATGGTGACCGACCTGTACCGACGCCGCAACCTTGCGGTCGACCGGCGGTCCGGTCTTGCCGATCCCTCTGCGGCCTGACGCGGAATTTGGCGAGCGAGGGCCCGGGATCCCCGGTCCCCTGGGGGCTGGTTGACCATGTCATTGTTGTGCGCGGAAGTATGTTGATGCGAGGTCAGGGCCGGCCGGCCCCGCGTATGACAGCAAAGGGTGTTGGTGTTGTGAAGCGTGTGAACAAATTGTTGTCTGGCAACAAAAATCCATCACGCTTCACATCTTCAACAGGAAATCCGGCCCCTATCGCCCCTCTCAAGGCCCGCAATATACAGACTCTTCTTTGTCCGTAACCAGCCGTTCCAACGCCGCCTGGCGGATAAAGAAGGTTTTGGACTCTGCACTCCGAGGATGAGTGGTCCGGAGTGCCGGATCGGAACCCCGCATGGCATCCCGTG
Organism: Actinomycetota bacterium; assembly: GCA_035636055.1. Taxonomy (GTDB): domain Bacteria; phylum Actinomycetota; class CADDZG01; order JAHWKV01; family JAOPZY01; genus JAOPZY01. The sequence goes on along the minus strand of DASPZW010000024.1, from coordinate 5,002 downwards.
ACTGAGGGTGGCGAGGCAGCTAACGCCCGCGTCCATGCCAGATCCATCAACGTACTTCCGGGCCGGACCACCAAGCCTGCCCACCCAACGCGGCCGCCATCCGCTCGTCCAGATCCCGGACAGCAGCAACGTCTCGGTAAGGACGAAGGAAGGAGCGCACTTCCCGGACCCGCTGCACCACGCGGTAGGACCCAAGCCGGGCTCCAATGTCGAATGCTTCGCCCGTGAGCCTGACTGCCTCCTCCACCTCCCCTGCGGGAAGGTGGCCCATTGCCAGGTCCCCCAGGACGAGTGCACGGTACTTGTCCACGTGCCCTGGGTTCTGCGTGCCCAACGCCGCCTGCAGCGCAGGCAGCGCCATCTCGGGGAGCTTCAATCTGGCGGCGATGGCACCCCGATAGCCGTCCAATCCGCCGTGACCAAAGGGATGGGTCCAGGGCCATGGGGTTTCGCCTGAGTCCGCTCGGCCAGCGAAACCCTCAGCCTGATCCAATGCGTGGAGGGCTGCCGACTGGTCGCCAAGCCTGGAATACGCCGACGCCTCCCGGGCAGCGAACCAGGCTCGCAGGCCGGGCGATACCTTTTGCGGGACAAGGCTGTTCGCGCGCTCGGCCAGCTGAACTGCCTGCTGCCCGTCGTGCTGAATTCCCGCCCGCAGGCTCATGCCTGCGAAGTGATACGCCTGAAGCACGCGGTTCTCAGCCCGCTCGGCATGGGCCACAGCAATGTGGTGATGGCTCCAGCCTCCGTCGTCGTCGTTCAGGTCGAACGCCAGCCGGCTCACGAACCCCGCTGCCTCGCTGACGGCCGTGGCAAGCTTGTTGTACGTCACCCCGGGGAGACTGGAGTCGAGAAGCTGCGAGACGAACTGGAGGTGGCCAAGCACCGGGGCCATCAGATCGTTCGCAGGGTGGGAGTCGAGCACGAGACGGTAGTGGTCAGTGATGGACATCGCCGCTTCCAACGGAAGGGCGTGGTCCTTCAACGGGAAAGACCGGACCGCCCCAAGGCGGCGCAGGCCAGGCGTGAGAAGGGCGGCTCCGAGACCGCCTCCGAGTAGGCGGAGCAGCTCCCGTCGTTCCACGTCGTCCTCAATGGTGCCATCTTTGGATGCGATTGACACTGGAGGCGGGGGCGGGACAGAAGAGGTAAGCAACCCCAGTCCCTCGGCCGAAGTCTGGAATAACAGGCACAGCAGCTTCGGGTACGGAGCCCGGGGAATGCTTCCCTCCCGCTCCCAGCGGCTGACCTGGTTGCGGGTGACGCCGAGTTGGCGTTCCCCCACCTCGATACCGACCCGGACCAGCCCCTGGGCCACGTCCTCCTGGGACCAGCCCCGTGCCAGCCGTTGCGCTCGTAGACGCTCGTTTGCCACAACGTTCACCTTCAGGACGAGGACCTTGTAGCGATCCTACGCACCCGTCCCGACGGCCTCAAGCTGTTGTCACCGAGAGCCTACCGAGTGATGGTCCCAGGGACTCAGGGGCTCCGTAGGGTTCCAAGACATGGACGAACGCTGCAAGCACGACCTGCTTCCCGGCCATTGCGGCTTCTGCTGGTTCGCGAGCGGCGTACGGACCGCGAGAGCCCCGGGCCCGGGGCGAGCGCAGGTTCCGAGGCCATCCCGGCCACTTCCTGTCGGCGGCAGTGAACCGTCCCTCCCGCCGCCACAGGACTGGAACCCGTCGCCCCGGGCTGGAGGCCCTCCGCTTCCGACGGTGTAGGGCTGGGCGGCTTGGGGGGAGTCCGCCCGGCCCTACTCAATGACCCCCAGAGTCACGCCTGGATAGGCCGGCCCCCGGGTCACAGCGTCTTGATGAGTCCCCCGTCGATGGTGAAGTCTGCCCCGGTGATGTTCCCGGCACGGTCGCTGGCAAGGAACACGATCAGGTCCGCGACTTCCTCCGGAGTGGTGAACCGTCCGGTGGCTGCGTCGCCGGGTGCCTGCTTGGCCACGGTACCTGCGTCACCACCGGTGGCGCGGGCAACGGTTTCGGCGACGCCGTCCTCGCCGAGCCAGAGCGCTGTCGAGACCGGGCCAGGGGCTGCCGTATTTACGCGGATGTTGTGGGACGCGACTCTTTGGACAGTGACTTGCAGAAGTTGGCCAGGGCGGCCTTGGTGGCGCTGTAGTCGATGACCGCCGGGTCGGGGAGGAAGGCGTTGACCGAGCTGGTCGTCACGATGTTGCCGTGGCCGGCAGCCAGCATTGTGGCCAACGCGGCCCGGGTTGTCCTCACCGCAGCCAGCAGGTTGAGCATGAGCGAGAACAACCAGTCGTCGTCGGTGACACTGAGAAAACCGCCGAGGCGCGGCGTAACCGCGCCAACATTGTTGACGAGGATGTCGAGCCGACCATGCTCGAGGGCCGCCGCGACAAGGTCGTGCGGCCCCCGAGGCGGTGGAGAGGTCAACCAGAACCGCCTGCGCCGTGCCGGCCCCGACAAGAGCGTCCAGCCCGACGGAGCCACCTCGAGCCCCTGCAACTACATGGAGGCCCATGGGGAACAGTCATGTGAAAACCGGCTTGGGTTCTGGTCGAAGATCTCGCCCCCACGCCAGGCCGGGCGCTCCAGGAAGCACTCGCTGCTGGACAACGGGCGACGTCTTCGTCGCGCACCGGATAGCCCTCGGCACGCAGCGGAGGTGTCCGACCTCGCCGGGACCGTCGAAGCCCTGCGCGCCCAAGGCGTCCAGTTCCGCAACGACATCGTAACGGGCGTCGGGGGCAGGCAGATCGTCCTCGACGATCCCTCCGGGAATCCCATCGAGCTCTTCGAGCCCTTCGCCCCGGAGGCCCGCCCGGCATGACGACCATTCGAGGTCACACGCTCGTGGACCGTGCGTACTGGCGGACCGACAGTGGCACGAAGATCGCCAGGATCACGGCAACCCACAGCAGCACGTAGGCGACCGGGTGGTTGAGCGACCACGCGTGCGACGCCGACGTGTACGGCACGGCGTTGCCGAACGCCTCTCGGGCGGCCTGGGCGAGTGAGGACACCGGATTCCACTCGGCGAACGTTCGCAGGCCCCCCGGGAGGTTCTGGCTCGGCACGAACGTGTTCGCGATGAACGTCAGCGGGAAGATGAACATGAACGCCGCGTTGTTGACGACCTCGACCCGGCGGACCTTGAGCCCGACGAACGCCATGATCCAGGAGATGGCGTAGGAGAAGAGCAGGAGGAGGAGGAATCCCCCCGCCGCCTCGGGGATCGAGGTGCGGATCCGCCAGCCGACGATGAGACCCGTGATCGACATGACGGCGATGGCGATCGAGTTGTTGGCCATGTCGCTGACGGTCCGCCCAATCAGCACTGCCGACCGGGCCATGGGCAGCGACCGGAACCGGTCGATGATCCCCTTCGTCATGTCGTCGGCCAGGCCGACGCCGGTGAACGAGGCGCCGAAGATGATGTTCTGGGCGAAGATGCCAGCGATCAGGAACTCACGGTAGTTCGTGCCGGGGACCTTGATCGATCCGCCGAACACGTACGCGAACAGCAGCACGAACATGATCGGCGCCGTCGTGGTCCACACCAGGACGTCGGGCATCCGCCTCGTCTTGATCAGGTTGCGCTTCACGATGACTGCTCCATCGGCAAGGGCATAGGCAAGGGTGCTCATCGCGTCTCCTCCTCTCCAGGCCCCGTGGGACCGACGTGGTCGCCCCGGGACGATCCGTTGGCAGCCGCGTGGCCGGTCAGTGACAGAAAGACGTCGTCCAGCGTCGGCCGGCGCAGGCCGACATCGACGACGGCGACCTCGGAAAGGTACAGCGCATGCAGGGCCTCACGCAGGGAGTCCGCGCCGCCGTCCACCGCCGCGGTGAGACGCCGGGTCTCGGGGTCGACCTGCACCTCGCCGATGGCAAAGAGGGCGAGCACCCCGTAGGCCTGGGCGAGATCCGAGTGGTCCTCCACGATGATCTCCACCCGCTCGCCGCCGATCTCCGTCTTGAGCTGGTCGGCGGTTCCCTCGGCGATCACCCGCCCGTGGTCGATCACGACGATGTTGTCGGCGAGCCGGTCGGCCTCCTCCATGTACTGCGTCGTCAGCAGCAGCGTGCTCCCGTTGCGCACGAGCTCTCGGATCGTCTCCCACAGCCCGGCACGGCTGCGGGGGTCGAGACCGGTGGTCGGCTCGTCGAGGAACAGCACCTGGGGCGCTGCGACGAGCGCAGCCGCCAGGTCGAGCCGCCGGCGCATGCCACCCGAATACGTCCTGGCCGGCCGGCCCCCCGCGTCGTCCAAGCCGAACCGCTCGAGCAGCGAGCGGGCACGCTCCCGGGCGGTCCGCCGCCCCAGGTGATAGAGGCGGCCGACCATCTCCAGATTCTCGTAGCCGGTGAGATGCTCGTCGACGGCAGCCGTCTGCCCTGAGAGGCCGATCTGCTCGCGCACGCGCTCGGGCTCGGCAAGCAGATCGATCCCTGCGACGCTCGCCGTGCCCTCATCCGGCTTGAGCAACGTGGTGAGGATACGTACGGCGGTGGTCTTGCCTGCGCCGTTGGGACCGAGCATGCCCAGGACGGTTCCCTGTGGCACCACCAGATCAAGCCCGTCCAGCGCGGTCACATCGCCGAAGCGCTTGACGAGGCCGGATGTGTAGATCATGTCTGTCACCGCAACCCCCCTTTCGCCGAGTCCTTTGCCCCTAAAGGCGTTCTAGGGCGTTATCGACGCGGCCGCAGAATCGAAAGGGGGCGGTCAGTGCGCTACTGGGAGCTGGTGACGTACACGAGCGAGGCCGAGGGCACGTCTTCCATGAGCTGCTGGGCGATCGGCGCCTCGTAGGTGGTGACGATGACCTGACGCAGCCCCGACCGGGACGCCGCCATGGCCAGCGTTCCTGCCACGATCCTGCGCAACCTGGGGTCGAGATGCTCCAGGGGCTCGTCGAGCCAGACGAATGGTGCCCGGGTGGATGCGCCTGCCACGAGGAGGCGGGTGACCAGCAGGGCCCACACCCGCTCGCCGCCGCTGAGGGCCCCGAAGCTCA
>DASPZW010000023.1:0-6489 GCA_035636055.1 Actinomycetota bacterium | reverse complement strand
GGTCGTTGGCCGAGAAGTGGCGGAACCTGAGCGCCAGCGAGGTCATCGTGGAGAGACCCAGACCCGAATCGTGGCCAACCTGGCCGGCGCCGAGGTTGATCAGGTTCACAACCTTCTAGGGATTGAGCAGGGTGCCGGCGGACAGCACCTTCTGCATCATGAGCTTGACGAACAACTGCTGGCGGGCAATCCGCCCGTAGTCACTGTCGATGTGGCGGACGCGCACGAACGCGAGGGCCTGCTCGCCGGTCAGCAGGTTGCAGCCGGCGGGCTGGTTCAGGCCCGAGTCGGTGTCGAGAACTTTGCGGCTGAACTTGACGTCGACCCCGCCGAGGGCGTCGGTCATGGTGCGGAAACTGTTGAAGTTGACCTCCACGTAGTGGTTAACCGGTAGGCCGGTGAAGTCCTGGACGGCTTTGACCATGGCGGAGACGCCCCGGTTGTAGAAGCCGTTGATCTTCTCGTAGCCGCCGCTGGGAGCCGGTACCTTCAGGTCACGCGGGAGGGCGAGGGCAACCGCCTTGGTGGTCTTTGGGTCGACGTGCAGCAGCACGATGCTGTCGGCGCGTTGCCCGCTGTTGCGGTCGGTGGCGGTGGGGTCGTAGTGCTGCAGGTCCTGGGGATCCAGCACCGCCCGGGAGTCCGACCCGAGCACGAGCACGTTCATCGGCGCGTTGGCTTGCTGCGGGGCGCACGCAGGGCAGGAGACGCCGGTTTTGTCGACGAGGGCACGGGTGTGGAAGTAGAGCGCCACGCCGGCCGTGATCACGACGAGGGCGATCAACGCGAGCGAACCGAGCACCCTCCGGATGATCCTTCCGCGCCGGGTGGTCCGCAGGCGACGACCCGGGGGACGGGTGACGGGACCCGGGATCCGCGTGGGCGTCTCCCGGCTCATGAGGTGACGTCCGCCGTCCCGCTCAGCATGCCGCCACCTCCAGCGCGCTCGTCGGCAACGGGGTTGCCGGACCGGCCGGCAGGACCGGCGACGCTGGGGCACTCGGCACGGCGGTCACCTTTCCCTGGGCGTAGTCCTGACCCAGCACGACGACGGCGTCCCCACCGGCCCCACGGGCAGCGAACTGGGAGGGCAGCGGCTGAACCTGCGCCTCCCCGTAGACCTGTGCCAGCAGGCTCGCCTTGTCGACGTTGCCCGGCGTGTAGTAGACGACGGTCGCGGCATAGGTGGTTGCATCGGCACTGCCGGTGGCGACGACAGGGTATCCCGCAGCCTGGAGCTCGGCCTGCGCCAGGGCGGTGACGCTCTGGGTCGAGGTGCCGTTGAGGATGGTCACGTTGACGGTGGACGGGGCGATCGGGGACCCCTGCTTCCCGTAGTCCGGAAGGGTCGTGACGTTCTTGATCGCGTCGAACAGCGCCGCCGACTGCCCGGCGAAGGGGATCACGTACGAGACACCCTCGATGGTCTGGGGCTGGGAGGGGACCACCCGGAAGTCCACGGTCTTGGGAGTGAAGTTGCGCAGCTCCAGGGCCAGCTTCTCGATCGTCCCGGCACCCAGGCCGTTGTCGGTGGTCACGTTGCCGGCGCCGACGTTGACGAGGTTGATGACCTTCAGGGGGTTGAGCAGCGTGCCAGCGGAGAGCACCTGCTTCATGACGAGCTGCACGAAGAACTGCTGGCGGGCGATGCGGCCGTAGTCGCTGTCGAGGTGACGGACCCGCACGAAGGCGAGGGCCTGGTCACCGTTGAGGGTGACGCAGCCGGCAGGGACGTTCAGCCCCGAGTCCGAGTCGTCGACGGCCTGAGAGAAGCGGATCCGAACGCCGCCGATGGTGTTGACGATGTTGCGGAAGCCTGTAAAGTTCACCTCGACGTAGTGGTCGACCGGGATGCCGGTAAACGACGTCACCGCCTGGACCATGGCGGTCGGGCCATCGTTGTAGAAGCTGTTGATCTTGACCGCATCCCCGTTCGGGGCTTTGACCCGCAGGTCGCGGGGGAGGTTGACGAGGATGGCCTTCGACGTCTTGAAGTCGACGTGGAGCAGGGCGATGGTGTCCGCCCGCTGACCTGCGCCGGTGTCGCCGGGCCGGCGGTCCGAGCCGAGAACGAGCACGTTCATCGGCGCCGTCGCCCCGTCGGTCGACCGGCAGGCCGCGCAGGGCACCACGTGGTGGCGGCCCAGCCGGAAGCGGGCATAGCCGACAAGCCCGCCCGCGCCGAGAAGACCGACCAGTACCAGAATGCCCGCGTACTTGAGCACCCTCCTGAGTGTCCGCCTTGGCCGAGGGCTGGGAGGTGGGGCTACCGGTGGTACGTCTTCGGGCAGTTCGTCAGGGACGGGCTCTGCAAGCTCCTCGCCCCCCGGGACCTGGGTCCCTATCGAGGCATTCCCGCTCATGGCCCGAAAGTATCTCCTACCGGCGTGTCTCGCGTGCGTAATTCCACAGCAGACGTTATACGCCTGGCCTCGTCCGCCGGCTACGAAGCGGCGAGCCGGTAGGCGTCGAGGGTGAGCCGGGCGGTGTCCGCCCAGTCGTAGCGGGCCGCACGGGCACGACCGGCGGCCGTCGCCGTGGCGCGCCGGCCCTCGTCGGTCACGGCCGTCCGGATGGCCGCCGCCATGGATTCGACGTCGAACGGGTCGCACCAGAACGGCGCATCGCCGAGGACCTCGGGGAGCGATCCCGCCTGGGCGGCGACAACCGGTATCCCGGCCGCCATTGCCTCGAGCGGGGGGAGGCCAAATCCCTCGTAGATGGACGGGAAGACGAAGGCCCGGGCACCGGCCAGCAGTGCCGCCAGCTCCTCGTCGGGGAGGTAGCCCGTGAACGAGACCCGGCCTGCGATGCCAAGCTCGTCGGCGCTCTGGCGAAGGTTCTCCGGCCCCCACCCGGCCCGGCCGGCGACGACCAGCGCCAGGTCGAGATCGCCGAGGCGGGCGAACGCACCGAGCAGGCGGCCGAGGTTCTTGCGGGGCTCGTGCGTGCCAGTGAAGAGGACGTACTCGCCGGCCGGGGCGGAGGATGGCTTCACCTGGGGGGACGTTCCCAGGGCACTCGACCGGACACCCTCCGGTGTTACGACGATGCGGTCCCGTGGGAACGCCAGCTCGGAGGCGACCTGCCCCGCCACCGTCTCCGACGGCGTGAGGACCACGGCGCAGCGGCGCAACACCCGCGGCAGGATCCAGCGGTAGCGGCGGATCCGGGGCGTGCAGAACTCGGGATGCAGCAGGAAGGTGAGGTCGTGGATCGTCACCAGGCCGTTGCGGCGGCGCAGCGGCGGGATCCAGAAGTTGGTGCCGTGGACGGCGTCGACCTCGCCGAACAGCACGTCGCCCGGTGGGCGCCCGGCCAGCTCCCAGGCACCGACGACGAGGCGGGCGGGGACGCGCAGCCGGCGCAGGGTGGCCCGGTCCCCGCCCGGCATGGCGGCCGCCACCGGCTGGCGCCCGACCGCGAACAGGGAGAGCTCCAGCCCCGGGTCGGCTGCAAGGAGGTGATCCGCAAGCGCGGCCGTGTAGTGGCCCACGCCGGTGCGGGGGTTCAGGAGGGGGGCGGCATCGAAGGCGATCCTCAACGGGGTTATATCCTCCCTCGCCATGCGCATCGGCGTGAACCTGCTCTTCGTCGAACCGGGAGAGGTCGGCGGCTCGGAGGCCCTGCTCACCAACCTCGTCCGCGCGGTGGGTGCGTCCAGCCATGACCTCCTGGTGGTTGCGATGCAGGGCTTCCGGGCTGCCCACCCCGACATCGAGGATGTTGCGGAGATCGTCGAGGCTCCGTGGAGCTCCAACCTCCGCCCCCTGCGGATCGCCGCGGAGCACACGTGGCTGGCCCTGCTGGCCCGGCGGCGGCACCTCGACGTCGTGCACCACGGCGTCGGAACCGCCCCGTTCGTCAAGACACGCCCGACCGTCGTCACCCTTCACGACATCCAGTACCGCCACTACCCCGAGTACTTCCACCCCCTCAAGCTGGCGTGGCTGCGGGCCAACGTCCCGTTCGTCGTCCGCCACTCCGAGGTGATCTGCGTGCCGTCGCAGTTCGTCCGGGACGACGTGACGGCGGCCTTCGGCGCCGACCCGGACAAGGTCCTCGTGGTCCCGTTCGGCGGCGAGGGGCTGCTGGCTCCCTCGGCGGGGGCCGAGCAGGTGATGGAGCGCTTCGGCCTCGAGCGGCCCTTTTTCCTGTTCCCGGGCCGCAGCTACCCGCACAAGAACCACAGGTTCCTGGTCGAGGCATGGGCGCCGGTGGCGGGCCGTGCGGACCTCGTCCTCACCGGGCCCCCCGGCCCCCGCGACGCCGAGATCGACGAGACTGCCGAGCGCCTCGGCGTGGCGAAGGGCCTTCGGCGCCTTGGCCTGGTGTCCCGCGGCGAGCTCGCCGCCCTGTACGAGTCGGCCGAGGCGCTGGCCTGGCCGTCGCGCTTCGAGGGGTTCGGGGTGCCCGTGCTCGAGGCCATGAGCGCCGGGTGCCCGGTCGTGGCATCCGATGCCACCGCCATCCCCGAGGTCGTCGGCGACGCGGGGCTCCTGCTCTCGCCCGACGACACCCAAGCGTGGACGACCGCGCTCGACCGGCTCCTTTCCGACCCCGGGTTGCGGCGGGACCTCGTCCGCCGGGGCCGGGAGCGGGCACGGGCGTTCTCGTGGGAGCGCTCCGGGGTGCTCCAGGTGGCCGCGTACGAGCAGGCGGTAGCCTGATGGGCAACTGATGCACAACGCCGTCGCCATTGTGTTCGTTTCGACCGACGAGGGGCATGTCCTCATCCCCGCCCTCGAGTCGCTGTCCGCCCATCCGCCGGAGCACCCGCTGCAGGTGGTCGTGGTGGACAACGCCTCCACCGACGGCATGCCTGAGGAGGTCCGGAGCCGCTGGCCGCACATCCCCGTGCTCACCCAGCCCTGCCGCCGTGGGCTGCCGGCCAACCTCAACCAGGGGATCCGCGCCACGTCCGCCCCCCTCGTCATGCTGTGCAACCCGGACCTGACCTTCCCCGACGGGGCAGTGGACACCCTCGCCTCGTTCCTGGAATCCCGCCCCCGGGCGGGCATGGCGGCCCCCAAGCTGCTGTCGCCGGAGGGTGATCGCCGGCCCTCCGCCCGGCGCTGGTACACGCTGGACTCCCTCGTCGCCCTCAAGCTGCCCTGGCGGCCGGGCAGTCCGCCCCAGGCCGTCGCGCGGAGCGTCTACGACGACTGGGACTACACCGAGGCCCGGCAGGTCGATTGGGTGCCCTGCCCGGCCACGATGGTGCGCCGGACCGCCCTCAACGAGGTCGGCCTGATGGACGAGCGCTTCCGCCTATACTTCGACGACGTGGACATCTCATTGCGGATGCACCTCGGGGGCTGGGAGGTCTGGTGCGTCCCCGCAGCCGAGATCGTGCACTACGAGCAGCGGGCCAGCGTCACGGTACTGTCCCCCGCCTGGCGCTGGCACCTGTTCTCGCTGGGCAAGTTCGCCTGGAAACACCGGGGCCTCGGTCCCCCAGGAGGGCCGCCGCGGGTGCGCCGCGGCTGAGCCTGCGGACCATCGCCGCCGACTGGTCCGGAGGATGTCCGAAACTAGTGGCCTGCGTCGTAATTCGGTGACGGATGCCGACCGGTGGCCCATTGGTAGTGGTCACGGTGAGTGGTTGGATCATTCCTAACCCTGAGGCGGCTTCGGCGGAACGCACGGCCACAAACGTTCTTTGTCCGTAACCAACCGTTCCAATTCCAACGCCGCCTAGCAGAAAAATAAGATCCGGACTCTTCACATTGAGGTCTCGATGAGCGTCAGGAGTGCCACATCGGAACTCTGGCAGGGCCATCCCGTCACTAAGAGTGGCGAGGCCGCTAACGCGCGTTCAGCGCTGTCCGCGAGCTTCAGCCCTGGCGAGCTATCCCGGTTGTGCAAGAGGTCAGTGATCGGCTGCTCGCACTGATGGAGGCATCGTAGGGCATTGATGGCACGCGTGGACATCGATGAGGAGAAGCAAAGGGCTCGAGAACGGATTTGGGCGCTGCTGGAGAGCAAGGCAGCGGCGCCGGCAGGTGTGTATGGCCGGATCCCAGCCTTCTTCGGAGCCAAGGCGGCGGCGGACCGTCTTGCCACGTTGCCGGTTTGGCAGGCCGCGCGCACCGTCAAGGCCGTTCCCGACAGGGCGCAGCTCCCAGTTCGAGCTCGTGCCCTGAGCGAGGGCAAGCTCGTCTCTATGGCGGTGCCACGGCTGGCGGATGCACTGCCGTTCTTCCTGCTGGATCCAGCAGCCCTGACCGTCCCGCCCGAGGAAGCCGCCTCCAGCCATGTGGCCGAGACGGTGGCAGGCAAGGTCGGCGTGGAGGAAATGCAGCCGGTGGATCTCGTAATTTGCGGCAGCGTCGCCGTCAACAGGCGCGGAGTTCGCCTCGGCAAAGGCGCTGGCTATTCCGACATAGAGCTGGCACTGCTGCAAGAGGCAGGTTTGATGCGACCAGAGACGAAGATCGTCACGACCGTGCATCGCTTGCAGGTTGTCGACGAGTCACTCCCAGAGAC
>DASPZW010000022.1:0-7086 GCA_035636055.1 Actinomycetota bacterium | reverse complement strand
CGCGGCCAGGACGGCACCTGGCACGAAGGGCTGCTGATGGACCTGCTGCGAGAGGAATTCCTACCGGGCGGAGGGCGACAGCCGACCGAAGATCGACCCGACGAAGTCGAGGATCTTCTCGATCATGGAACGAATGACCGTCATGGCTGAGCCACCAAAGAACTTCGTGATCAGCTCCTGAATCATTTCCAAGATTCCTGCCATTCCGGCCTCCTTCGGCTTGGGGCACGGAGCCCTGGACGCAGGCAACGACGTCGATGCCCGCTGGTGAGAGAATCGCAGGACCCATCCAGGTCGTCAAGGCGCGGCCTCGGCCGAGGAAGAGGTCGAGGATGGCGCTCCCGTCACGGCTTCACCGTCAGGGGCACGGGCGTTACGGTGCCGGATGAATCCAGCCGCTTGACCCCCGCCTCGTCCATGACGAGCAGGTTGCCCACCGGGTCGATGGCGATGCCGAAGGGGAAGCTCAGGCGGGTCCCCCCGACGGGCGGATCGCCGAAGGAGCCGGTCGACGGCAGGCCCATGACCGTGGTGATGGTTCCCGCAGCATCGATCCTGCGGACGCCTTCGACGATCAGGTCGACCACATAGAGATTGCCTGCAGCGTCGACGGCTACGGCAATCGGCTGCTCGAACGTCGCATCGAGGGCACGTCCCCCGTCGCCGTTCTCGCCGGTGGCGCCGGTACCCGCCACCGTCGTGATGATGCCTGCCGTGTCGATCTTGCGGATGCGCCTGTGGCCCTGGTCGGCGACGTACACGTTGGCGGCAGCGTCGACGGCGAGGCCCTCCGGGCGGTCGAGGGTCGCCTGCGTGCCCGGGCTCCCGTCGCCGAACTCGGCCTTCCGCCCATCCCCCCCTCCCGCGATGGTCGTGATGGTGCCGGCCGGGTCAATCTTGCGGACCCTCCCGCCGTTCGTCGAGATCCCCTCGTCGGTCACGTACAGGTTCCCCTTGGCGTCCACGGCGACGGCCCCCGGGTTTTCGAACTCCGCCTTCGTGGCCGGGCCGCCGTCACCCGGCAAACCGGAACGGGCGCCGCCAGCCACGGTCGTGATGATGCCGGCCCGGTCGACCCTCCGGACACGGCCGTTCGCCCAGTCGGGAAGGTAGAGGTTGCCGGCGGCGTCGACGGCCATCTGGGCCCCCTGGAAGCGGAGGTCGAACTCGGCCTTCGTGGCAGGGCCGCCGTCACCCGAGTCACCCCGCTTGCCGTTGCCGGCGATGACGGCGCTCTGCCCGGCCGGCGTGATCCTGCGGACAACGCTGGGCTCCGAGTTCGACACGTACATGTTGCCGTGGTTGTCCACGCCCAGACCGGAGAGGTCCGGGGTCAGCGCCCCGGTCGGGGTGCCGCGGTGGGACACGCCGCCGATGACCACGAGGGCAAGGACCGACACGAGGACGCCGCCGGCGATGATCGTGGCCCGGGGCCGGCGGCGGCGCAAGGGCAGCCGAAGAGGAGCCCGAAGAGGAGCCCGCCGCGGGACGAAGGTGACCGGCGCGTGGGCCGGCTGGGCTGGGGCCGCCCTTCGCCGTTTCGAGGACATGACCGAGGCCGCATCCGACAGGTTCGTCGGCGGGAGGGTGGCCACGGACGCAACCTTCCCCAGCTCGCACCAGGGGCACGAGCCGCCCAGATGGCTGGGATACCGGTGGTCCCGGTGCCTCCCGCAGGTCACGAGGGTCGCCCCCAGCGCCTCGAGCTGCGCCCGCCATTCGGCAGCGGTCGGGCGGTCCTGCGGGTGCCTCGCTCCGTCCACGAAGGCACGCATGAACAGGTGGCGAACCTCCGGAGGGAAGATCTCGAACGGCGGGGTTCCGGCCTGCGGACCGAGTGACGTGTCGTGGATCTGCACGAAGAGGCCCTTGGCAGCAAGCTCCTGGCGCTCCGGCTTGTCTCCCCTGCCGTGCCAGATCCCCGCAAAGGGGTGGCGACCCTCCATCAGCAGCTGGTAGATGTGGATGGCAAGCGGGAACAGATCCGACGACGGCGCCCTGACCTCGCGGGAGAGGTTCACGTGCAGCAGCTCCGGGGCCGTGAACTCCGGCCGGAAGACCTCGCAGAGGAAGGGCGGCCCGTCCGGGCGAGGCACCTGCATCGAGTCGCAGTCCACCATCGTCACCAGGGCATTGGAGTGCACCAGGACGTTGCGCTCGTTGAAGTCGCCGACGACGTAGCCGGCCGCGTGCAACGACTCCGTGACCCGGCACAGGTTGACCGCCACCCTGAGCAGGTACTCCCACGTGAACCCCGCCACCCACCGCGGCGTCAGGGGGCCATGGCGGCGGTCCGCCGGGTTGGCGACCATGTGCATCTCGACCGACGTGACATGGTCGACGAAGGGCATCAGGAAGCCGGCGAAGGCGCCCCGGTCGTCCAGGACCAGGCTCTGCGGCCAGACGAGGGCGACGGTGCCCTCCCCCGCCGTCGGGTCGGCCGGGGGGTTGTGGGCCATCGCCCGGAGCTTGGCCTGCAGGAGGGCGCCCTTCTGCGCGATCACCTTGGCGTGGTAGAGCTTGACCGCGTGGTCGCGGGGCTGAACGACGCCGTAGACCACCCCTTCGCCGCCCACGGCGATCTCGGGCAGGACGAGGCGGACTGCCATCCCGGTCGCCACGCGTAGCCTCGTGGTCGCGGTCGGCGCGCTCACGGCAGCAGAACCCCGATCACGAGGGACTTGTCGTCGCCCGTCCGGTCGTCCGCCGCCTCGAGGAAATGGGCCAGCGCCTCGCTCCCGAGGCCGGAAACCACGCCCCCGAACACGTCCTCGAAGAACGGCACATGGGGCGAGCCGTCCGTCGCGTGGGCCGTGATGAGCAGGCGCATCCCGTCGCTCGACAGACCGAAGGCGGTGACCTCCCCGGCCGGGAAGGACGCCGACGCCAGCTCGGGCAGCGTCCCGCCGGTCGTGATGAAGGTGGTCTCGTTGGCGAACTCGCCCCGCTGGGGGGCGAGCGGTCCGACGATGCCTCCGGACGTGCGGACCGCAACCACCCCGTCGCCGACCTCGGCCACCGCAAACCCGTCCTCGGTGACCACGGCGACGATCAGTGTCGTCGCCAGGTCGTCACGCAGCGCCCCGGCGGCGGGGGCGGCCCCCTCGACGGCCCGGCGGGCGCCGGTGAAGAGCGCCCGCACCAGCTCCGGGCCGGCGGCCGGCGCGGCGGGATCCGTCCCCAGCGCCTGCGCCATCCGGACGACTTCCGCGACCGCCGTCTGCGAGCCGATGTGCGACAGGCGGGCCGAGCCGGCCCCGTCGGCGACGGCTGCGACGGCCACCACACGACCCGTGCCTCCGGGCGGGCGCACCCACGTCGCGATGCTGTCCTGGCACGGGAGCCCGCTCTCGGCGTGCGTCGTGCCGAGCGCCGTCCCGCCCGCCAGCACCCAGGTTCCCAGCCCGGAGGCGGGACCGGTGATCACGCCGTGGCCCAGCCCTTCGGCCCGGTCGCGTCGGGCAACGGGATCTGGCCGACCGTCTCGCTCTTCTTGGCCACCGCATGGTCGTCGGCACCATGCGTGGAGCTCTGGCTCACCGAGGTCATGCTTGCCGACAGCCACTTGAAGAACACGGTGAAGGCCCCGAGGTCGCGCAGCCGCACGGCCTGGCGTTCGGAGCTGAGCTTGTTGAGGAAGTCCATGTCGGCAAGCTCCCCGATGCCGATCGGGAAGACCGTGACCGAGTGCCGCTTCTGGGCCGCCTCGAGGGCCGAGAAGGCGCTGGCGATGGTGCCGGCGTCGTCGGTGGGTGCACCGTCGGTCATGACGATCAGCCACGGGCGGTAGTACTCCAGCCCCGCCTCCCGGTAGAGGCTCTTCTGCTGGTCCAGTGCCGAGAGGGCCTCCAGGATCGCCTGCCCGAGCGGCGTCACGCCGCTGGCGCTCAGCTTGGGGGGTTGGAAGTCCTGTGCCTCGACGAAGCTCGGATCCGCGCGCACGTCGCCCCCGAAGGCAATGACCATCACCTCGGTGCGTTTACGGGCAAGGGGGTCCTCCAGGATGTCCTTGGCGAAGACCTCCAGCCCCTTGTTCAGCTCGCTGATCGCTCCCCCGGAGAGCATCGACGACGACGTGTCCAGCAGGAGCACGCATGGCACCCTGGGATCCGGGTTGTCGGTGTTGACGCGCGGGCTGAATGTCTCGTCGCTCATCTCTTGTCCTTTCCGGCCAACGGTGATGGCGCCCCCGGCGGAGCAAACTACGCAATGGGCCTATGCTCGCACAATCCCGACGGCGGATGCGTTGGCGTTCTGGATGAGTTGTGGAACTCCTGGGGGGTGTGGGAGCGTCTGACTCAGGACGTGTTCGTCAACCGGCGAGGAGGCAACGTGTCCGTGCGAGGGCTCTGTGTGTGCGGGGTGATCCTGCTTGTCCTGCTGGCGGCATGCGGGCAGGACAATTCCGTCGGCTCCACGACACCCTCCCCAACGAGCCCGACGCCGACACCCAGCCCCAGCCTGACCCTGGTACCGCCCGTGGTGCCCACCACAGGCAGCCCTACGCCGACCCCCACACGGTCCCCGTCCCATGCGACCGTCGTGAACGGTGTCACGACCGCCACCGACGCCAACGACGGCCAGACCATCACCCTCAAGGTTGGCAACCACCTCCGGGTGGCGCTCTCCAGCACGTACTGGGAGTTCCAGGCGAGCTCGGCCCCCTCGGTCCTGCGGCCGGACGCCTCGCCGACCGTCTCTCCGAGCCCAGGGTGCATCCCCGGTGGGGGGTGCGGGACGGCGACCACAACGTTCACCGCCACGGCGCCGGGTCACGCCACCGTCATCGCCACCCGGACGAGCTGCGGGGAGGCCATGAGCTGCACCGGCTCGGCCGGCCACTACCAGGTCGAGGTCGTCGTCACCTCCTGATCGGCTCCGGGCGTCGCTTTGCCGTATCCTGATGCGCGTACAGTCCTGAACTGGGGAGGTTGGTTGACGTGAGCGAGACCTACACCGCGGTGTATGCACGTGACGGAGACGAATGGGTGGCTGAGATCGCCGCGGCGGGCGTGACGACCCGGGGCAGCAACGTCGGTGAGGTCCGCAACCAGATCCGCGAGGCCCTCGCCCAGCACCTGACAACGTCGCCAGGAGAGTTGACGGTCGTCGATCAGTTCGCCCTGCCCACCTCGATCACGGCGATCCAGTCCGAGGTGAGGGCGTCGAGGACCGACGAGGAGCGGGCCAAGATGGCGGCCAGCATGACGGCCTCCAGGACCGCCAAGGAGTGGTCGGCAGATCTCGACCTGTCGCAGCGGGCACCTGCCGCCGTCGAGTGGCTCGACAACCTCGAGGGCGAGCTGGACGTGGACCAGATGTGCTTCGCCATCACCATCGCGGAGCAGGTCGGGCTCTACGGCGACGGGAAGGACGAGACGGTCGAGGCCACCGAAGCCGAGCCGGCCGAGCCCGCCCACCCGCACGAGTCGTAGCCCAGAGACTCTCCCCGCCGCTCCGCCAGTCGCCACCCCGCTGAGCGGCTCATGACGGCACGCGACTCCGTCGACCGGCTCACCAGCTCGACCGGCGAGCCCACCTGGCTCGTTTCCGGCTACGAGCGCGTGAAGGAACTCCTGGCCGACCCGCGCCTCAGCCGCTCCCACGCCGACCCGAGGCACCCGGTGCGGATGACCCAGCCGGCCCTCTTCGGCGGCCCGATGGGCGACCCCGAGTCCGAGCGCCGGGACCACCTCCGGATGCGACGGCTGCTCACCAAGTCCTTCTCCGCCCGCCGGATGGAGAGCCTCCGGCCCCGCATCGACGCCATCGTCGCCCAGGTCCTCGACCGGATGGAGACCGCCGGCTCCCCCGCCGACTTCCACGCCGCGGTCTCCTTCCCGCTTCCGGGCCTCGTCATGTGCGAGCTGCTCGGCATCTCGGAGCCCGACCGTGCTGACTTCCTCCGCTGGTCCGAGGACGCGACCCACATGGAACACCCGGCCCGGTCGAGGGCCGGCCTCCAGTCGCTGTGGCGCTGCCTGGGGGCCACGATCGAGCGCAAGCACCTGGCCCCCGGCGAGGACGTGATCTCCGACATGCTGGCGGCCGGAGCCGACGACCCCGCGATCAGCGACGACGGCATCGCTCACCTCGCCTCCGGCCTGCTCTTCGCCGGGCACGGGTCCACCGTGGCGGTCATCGACCGCGGCGCGCTCCTCCTGCTCACGCATGCCACCGAACGGGAGGCGCTGCAGCGCAATCCCGGCCTCGCCGCGACCGCGGTGGAGGAGATCCTGCGCTTCGCCAACCCGCTGGACAAGCCGCGGGCCGCCCGCCGGGGCGGTCTCCCCCGGTTCGCCGTCGTCGACATCGAGGTGGACGGCGCCGCCATGAGCGCCGGGGACATGGTGATGTTCGCCCTCCAGGACGCCAACGAGGACGACCGCGTGTTCCGCCATCCGGCCCACTTCGACGTCGCCCGCCGGGAGAACCCGCACCTGGCCTTCAGCCACGGGCTGCACTTCTGCCTCGGTGCCTCGGTGGCCCGGATGGAGATGCAACTCCTGTTTGCCCGCCTCCTCCAGCGCTTCCCCTCGCTTCGCCTCGAGGCCTCCATTGAGCACCTGCGGGCGAGGGCCGAGCGCACACGCGGGCGCCCCGGAGAGATCCCGGTCGCCTGGTAGCCGCCGGTCTCGGTTTGCACAACCTTCCAGCCCGGGTAATCGGCCCCCGACCAACGAGCGGGAGGGACCTGATTGAGCGGCAACGGCGATGACCAAACCACCGACACGCCCGGCAGCGGCGACCGGCCCCAGGAGGGGACGGGCGTGCAGCCCAACGGCGAGCCCGAACTCCGCCCTGAGGCGGCCCCTCCGGCGCCGGACACGGAGCCGCCGTCCGACGACGCTGGGTAACTAACCCGGCGCGTCGATGCCCACGGGCGCCGGCCCGACCCCCCGATGCGCACGGGCCAGGTGCAGGTGCAGCGTGATGGCGCCGGCGGCGACTGCTGCCCAGGCACACCAGAGGGATGCGAACCCGCTCGTCGCCAGCCGCGCCAGTACGATCGCGGCGGCCAGGTTGACGGCCCCGAAGATCCGGACATGGCGGTAGGTGGAGGCCAACAGCGAGCCGCAGGTGGCG
>DASPZW010000021.1:0-5946 GCA_035636055.1 Actinomycetota bacterium | reverse complement strand
CAATCTGAAGAGGCTCAGTGGGCTGCTACTCCCCCCTGGACCCCCCGGCTTTTCCAGTCGTCGCCCACTCCTTCGGAGTGTTCGACGACCCCCGAATAGGAGCCAGGGGGGATTCGCAGCTCATCCCCCTCCGCAACGCTGCAGGGGGCTGCTACTCCCCCCTGGACGCCCCGACACTCCGAACTATCACTCGAAGCGTGCTATTCTCTCATAAAGAAGTGGCTGCTTCCGCTGGAAGGGGGCGGAACGTAGCCCTTCCTCCGCCGAGACCCTGCGCCCCACCATGACCACGCGCGCGGACGGAGGATCATGCCCAGCGAACAGCAACTTTCCGGCGTGCTGAGTGAGTTCGCACGAACCATGGTGACGGACTTCCCGATCCAGGCCATCCTCGACCACTTGGTGCAGCGCATCGTCGACATCCTGCCGATCACGGCCGCCGGGGTGACCCTCATCTCGCCCGGCGCCTTTCCCCGCTACGTAGCCGCGTCCGACGAATCGGCATTGCGCTTCGAAAAGCTCCAGACCGAACTCGGCGAGGGGCCGTGCCTGGTCGCCTACGAGACGGGCCACGCCGTGGCCGTTGCGGATCTCCGCCATGAGACCCGGTTCCCCTTGTTCGGGCTCCGTGCCCTGGCGGCGGGGCTGGTGGCGGTGTTCACGTTCCCGCTGCGCAACGGAGAGGAACGGCTGGGCGCGCTCGACCTCTACCGGAGTACCCCGGGATCGCTGGACGCCGCCACGATGGAGGCAGCGCAGACGTTGGCAGACGTTGCTGCCGCCTACCTGCTCAACGCCCAGGCACGGGCCGACCTGCGAGACGCGTCCGAACGGTCCCACCAGACGGCGGTGCACGACGCGCTCACCGGCCTGCCCAACCGCACCCTCCTGCTCGAGCGGCTGGACCATGCAGTGCTTCGAGGCCGCCGGTCGGGCAAGCTGGCCGCCGTGCTCTTCGCCGATCTCGACCGGTTCAAGCTGGTCAACGACCTGTACGGCCACACCGCCGGCGACCAGCTGCTCGTGGCCATCGGCCAGCGGCTGGGCGCAGTGCTCCGCCCGGGCGACACGCTCGCCCGCTTGGCCGGCGACGAGTTCGTCATCCTGTGCGAGGACCTCGACGACGCTGCACAGGCCGAGGTGATCGCCGCCCGCATCGGAGACGCGATCCGGGAGCCGATCAACGTGGGGGGCGCCGAGTTGGATATCACGGCCAGCGTTGGCATCGCCTTCTCCGGTCGAGGGGACCAACTCTCCGAGCAGATCCTCGAGGACGCCGATACGGCGATGTACCAGGCGAAGCGCAAGGGGCGTGGCCGGCACCAGATCGTCGACCTGCGTGAGCAGGACCTGGCAGCCGAACGGGCCGGCCTGTTGCGCGACCTGGGGGGCGCGCCGGCTCGGGGGGAGCTGCGGACCGAATACCAGCCGATCGTCGAGACCTGTGACGGGCGGGTCACCGGCGTCGAAGCCCTCGTGCGCTGGGCCCACCCATCCCGGGGGTTGGTCATGCCCGCCTCGCTCGTACCGCTCGCCGAGCAGGCGGGGCTCATCACCGAGATCGGGCAGTGGGTCCTGGCGAAGGCGTGCCCGGACTGGCAGCGCTGGCGGAACGTCCCCCAAACCGACGACCTCACGCTGTCGGTCAACGTGTCGGCTCACCAACTCATGTCGCCCGCCTACGCGGCCTCCGTCGAGGCGGTGCTCTCCGCCACCGACACCGACCCCCGGTTGGTGACGCTGGAGGTCACCGAGAGCGTCTTCGTCCAGGACAGCGATCGGGCACTGGTCGTGCTCGGCGAGTTGAAGAACCTCGGCGTGCGGCTGGCCCTCGACGACTTCGGCACGGGCTATTCCTCCCTCACCTACCTCAAGCGCTTTCCCATCGACATCCTGAAGATCGATCAGGGCTTCGTGGCCGACCTGGAGCAGGACCAGGCCAGCCGCGCCATCGTGGTCGCGGTCGTGGACCTGGCCCACACGCTCGGCATGACGGTCGTGGCCGAAGGCGTCGAGACCGCCGAGCAACACAAGGAACTCGCCTCGCTCGGTTGTGACGCCTGCCAGGGGTACTACTTCGCCCGCCCGATGTCCGCCGGCGACGTCGACGCCTTGATGATGCGGCCGGGCATCCCCGGCGGGACCGTGCACCTGCCCGGGTTCGCCGACGTCAACTCGTAGGCCACGCTGGGTGGCGGGTCTACCCGAATAACGTCGCCGTCCCCGCCTCCGGGCGTAAGATTTCCAACAAGCTCAGCCAGTTCCCAGGTTTGGGACCCGTGAACAGGAGGCGCACATGCGACCCTCGAATCCGTCCCCGCTTCGGATCTTCGGCGTTCTGGGTGCCTTACTCCTGATCCTCACCGCTTGCAAGTCCTCCACGTCGACCACGGCTGGAGGCGGCCCTGCTCAGAACATCGTCATCGGCACAACGGACTCGCTGCAGAACAGCTTCGATCCCGCAGAGGCCTACGACTACTTCGGCACGGAGGTGGCCTTCAACACCGCGGAGACCCTGGTCACCTACGCCCCCAACGCTACGAAGCCCTCACCCCTGCTCGCCGCCGCGCTCCCGGACGTCTCGGCCGACGGGCTGACCTACACGTTCCAGCTTCGCAGTGGGGTGAAGTTCCAGGACGGCACCGACATGGATGCGGCGGCCGTCAAGTTCTCCCTGCAGCGGGCAAGGGCCTTTGGGGACAAAGACGCGGAGGCTGCAGGATTTCTCCTGAGCGGCATCAAGGACATCACTGCTGCGGCGCCGACCAAGGTGGTCATCACGCTCTCGGCCCCCGACGTGGCGTTCCTGTCGAAGCTCGCCTACTCGGTTGCGAGCATCCTGAGCCCGACTGCCTACAAGAACAACGTCCTCTCGGGCACCGAGACGGGTGCAGCGGTGGTGGCCAAGTACAAGACCGACACCGTGGTCGGGACCGGGCCGTACAAGCTGGTGTCGTACAAGGAGAAGCAGTCGCTCGAGTTCCAGGCGAACCCGACCTACTGGGGAACCAAGCCGAAGACCCCGAAGATCCTGGTCCGCCTCTTCGACAAGTCCTCGGCGCTGAAACTCGCCCTGCAGAACCACGAGGTTGATACCGCCTTCCGTTCGCTACAGCCCGATGAACTCGCCTCCTTCCGCAGTGCCGCCGGCTTCCAGGTCATCGAGGGCCAGGGGCCGGGCATCCGCTACATCGTCTTCAACGTCAACACGCCGCCGTGGAACAACCCCAACATGCGCAAGGCGGTTGCCGCCGCGCTCGACCGCACGCCGGTCGTCAACGAGGTGCTGAAGGGCACCGGCAAGCCGCTGGACTCGATGATCCCGCCGACGTTCCCCACGCACGACCCGGCGTGGACCAGCCTCTACGGCGCGGGCGGCGACATCACGAAGGTCAACGCATTCCTGACGGCGGCCGGCGTGCCCGCGGGACAGAAGGTCAACGTCGACTTCTGGTTCAGCCCGACCCACTACGGCGACACCGAGGCGTCGGTTGCGCAGGTGATCGCCCGAACGCTGGAGGCGACGGGGCGCTTCACGGTCAAGATCTCCAACGTCGAGTGGGCGGAGTACGGCCAGAAGCGGAAGGCGGGGGAGCTGCCCGTCTTCCTCATGGGTTGGTACCCGGACTACCTCGACGAGGACGACTATCTCGCTCCCTTCGCCGACCCGAAGATCTTCGACCCCGCCAAGTGGAACGACCCCCAGATGCTCTCGCTGGTTGCCGCGCAGGCAAAGGAGCTCGATGTGACCAAGCGGGCGGTCATCATCAAGCAGGCCCAGAGCTACATGGCCGATCAGGCCCCGTACGTGCCCGTGTTCCAGATCTCGCAGTTCGCCGCCACGAGCGACAAGGTGTCCGGCATCGTCCTCGATCCCATCCAGATCTTCCGGTACTGGCTGCTGGAAAAGAAGGCTTGACCCGGCACGGTCCAACCGGCCGGTAGCCGCTGATGGCCCGAGGCTCGGGAGGGTCGCTGGCGCGGTACTTCATGGCGCGCCTGGCCCTCGTCGTGCCAATGTTGCTCATCCTGCTGACCGCGACGTTTCTGCTGCTGCGGGTGGCGCCCGGCGACCCGGTCACGGCGACGCTGGGGGACCGGGTCTCCGAGGCCCGGGCCGATGCCATCCGTCGCTCCCTGGGCCTGAACCGGCCGCTCTGGCGGCAGTACGTCGACTATCTCGGGAGGGTTGTCCACGGCGACTTCGGCCGGGCGATCACCACCAACCGACCCATCCGATCGACCATCGCCGAGCGCTTTCCCGCCACGCTCGAGCTGACCCTCGCGGCGCTCATCGTCGCCGTCATCGTCGGTGTGGGGATCGGGGCCCTCTCGGCGCGCTACCGGGACACGACGCTGGACATCGGGGGGCGGATCTTCGGCATCCTGCTGTACGCCGCCCCCATCTTCTGGCTCGGCATTATGCTGCAGCTCCTGTTCGCAGTGAAGCTGGGTTGGTTCCCCACCGGCGGGCGCATCGCGCCCTTCACCGAACCGCGCAGCATCACAGGGCTCTACACGGTCGATGCCCTCCTGACGAGGAACTGGGGTTCGCTCACGAGCTCGGTGCGGTACCTGACCCTCCCCGCCCTGACGCTGGGGCTGGCGATCGGGGGCATCTTCATCCGGCTCGTCCGGGTGAACATGATCCAGACCCTGAAGGCGGACTACGTCGAGGCCGCCCGCGCCCGTGGGGTCCCGGAGCGCCTTGTCCTCTTCCGGCACGCCTTCCGCAACGCCCTCGTCCCCGTGGTCACCATCGTCGGCCTCCAGTTCGCCCTGCTCCTCTCCGGTGCCGTGCTGACCGAGACCACCTTTACGTGGCCGGGCATCGGCCTGTCGCTCTTCCAGTTCCTCCAGGACCGTGACTACATCGGGGTGCAGGGCCTGGTCACCTTCTACGCCGTGTTCGTCGTCGTCGTCAGCCTGCTGATCGACCTCGCGTCGGCCTGGGTGGACCCGAGGATCCGGTATTGACGAGGATCCGGTATTGACGAGGATCCGGGATTGACCAGGACACGGGATTGACCAGGACTTGGTCGTGACCAGCCGCCGCCGTCGCCTGCGGGCGCTCTGGGCGTCGGCCCACCCCACGGCCCGGCGCATCATCGTGGCCGGTGCGGTCATCACCCTGCTGTTCCTGGTGCTGGCCCTGGCGGCTCCGCTGCTGGCGCCCTATGGGGAGGCGCAGTTCCAGGGGATCCCGCAGCTCCAGGCGCCGTCGGCGGCGCACCCCTTCGGCACGACCAACCTCCGGTACGACGTGGCCTCCCGCGTCATCTATGGCACCCGGCTTGCGTTCGAGGTCGTCGCCCTGTCCACCATCGTGGCCATGTTCGTCGGTGTTCCCCTCGGCCTCGTCGCCGGGTACTCGGGCCGCAGGCTGGACCGGCTCCTCGTCATGATCACGGACGCCATGTACGCCTTCCCCAGCCTGCTCCTGGCGATCGTGGTCGCCTTCGGGCTGCGCCGCTGGGTCGGCCAAGGGGTGCCAGCCGCAGCGCTGTCGATCTCGGTGATCTACATCCCGCAGTACTTCCGGGTGGTCCGCAACCACACATTCTCGGTTCGGGAGGAGTCCTTCGTGGAGGCCGCACGTGCGCTCGGGGCCCGCCGCTCCACCGTCATCGGCCGCTACATCCTGCCCAACGTGATCCAGTCGGTGCCGGTCATCTTCACCCTGAACGCCGCGGACGCGATCCTGACGCTGGCCGCACTGGGGTTCCTCGGCTACGGGGTACGGGTGCCCGCCGCCGAGTGGGGCTACGACATCTCGAAAGCCATCAGCGACGCGGCCAACGGGTTCTGGTGGACCGCCCTCTTCCCGGGCTTGGCCATCCTCGGGCTCACGACGGGGCTGACCTTGCTCGGCGAGGGCATCAACGACCTGGTGAACCCCCTTCTGCGCCGGCGAGGCGTGCGACGGGGTGTCGCCGGGAGGCCGGC
>DASPZW010000020.1:0-15742 GCA_035636055.1 Actinomycetota bacterium | reverse complement strand
AGCTGGACGTGCTCGCGTCGAACACCTCCGCGGAGTCCAGAGAGTTCCGGACTCCCTGCTGGACGCTTTCACCCCCGGCGACGAGGACCCGACCATTGGGAAGCAGGGCGGCGCTCGCACCGGTGCGGGCGTGGGCTATGGGACTCAACGTACTCCACCGGCCCGTCGTGGGATCGAAGCGCTCGGCCGTGGCGACGCTGACGTCGCCGGCCGACCCGCCCAGGCCTCCAGCCACCAGGACCGTCCCATCGGCAATCCGAACCGCCACGTGGTCGGCTCGTGCGTTGGTCATCTGGCCCGTGGCACTGAACGCGCCGACGGCCGGATCGTAGCTCTCGGTGCTGGCCACGGGGTTGTACTGGATACCGCCGCTGCCGCCGGGCGAGCCTGTGGTGCCGAAGCCCCCGGCGACCAGCACGCGCCCGTCACTCAGCAAGGTCCCCGAGGCTTCGAAGCGGGTGGTGCTCATCGAGCCGGTCAAGGCCCAGGTGCCCGTTGCGGCATGGTAGATCTCGGCACTCGACGTCGGGCTGATGGTCTGGCCCCCGCCTGTTCCCTGCTGCCCGCTGGGCGAGGTCCCTCCTGCTGCGAGCACGTCACCGTTCGGCAGCAGGGTCAGGGTGCCACCAAGACGCGGGGTGGTCATGGATCCCGTCGGCGTCCAGCGTCCCGTGCCCGGGTCGTAGATCTCCGCCGAACCGAGAAGCTGCGCACCCCCCACGCCACCGACGAGCAGCACCCGCCCGTCGGCAAGCTGCACAGCGGCGGCGCCTCGACGGGCCACCTGCAGCGAGCCCGTGGGTGTCCAGCGGCGGGTCTGCGGGTCGTAAAGCTCAGCCGAGCTCACCGCAATGGCGCCGACCCCACCTCCTGCCGCCAGGACCTGCCCGTTCTGGAGCCGGACCACCGCGGTGGTCCCCCGAATTGTGTCCAGCCTGGGCTGGGCAGACCATGACCCCACCGGCCGTGGGTTGCCGGCGTTCTTCACGGCCTTGCGGCCGCCACTCAGCAGGATCACCGCAACCACCGAACCGACGATGATGCACAGCCCGACAAAGGCAAGCATCCAGGGCACGCGCGAGCGACGAACTGACGTGATTCGTGGGGCAACCGGGGTGGCGCAGGTCTCACATTTGGTACCGACCTCCGTGCGGACCATGCACTTCGGACAGACCGGCCTTCCGCATTCGACGCAACTGATGCGCGTCGGTTCGCCGTGCGTCTCACACTTCAGGACTGGGACGGCCATTGCGAGAACCTAGAGGGAGCGGAGGAGGAGCCGAAGGGCTCGACAAGAATACCTCGCATGCGGGGCTGCTCGAGCAGGTTCAGGGCCGCCGTCATCGGCCTCGACGGACCCCTCCCCACAATCTCTCCCTACGGCGAGACGCCCTGGCCGGGGCGGCGTTTCTCCTCGCCGCCACGCTCGTCGTCGTCGGCACCCTCGAAGGTCGGAGGGTCGACGTCGGTCGCAACATCTTCGTGAACCCACCCGGCATCATCGACGCCTACAGTACTCCCACGATTGCCGAGAACCCTCGCCGCCCGGACAACGAGATCGCGGTGTTCCGCAAGGAGGCGCCTCGGCTCTCGGCTCAGCTTGCCTGGAGTGAGGATCGGAACGCCACGTGGCACACGACGGCGCTGCCACTTCCTCCCGGTGACGATCGGCCATTCTTCCCCGACGCTGCTTTCGCCCCTGACGGGACGCTGTATGTCACCTACGTCAACCTGACGGGGTCAGGCAACACGCCGGCCAACCTCTTCGTCGCCCACTCGTCCGACGGGGGTCGGACCCTTTCACCGCCCAGCCTCATAGCATCGGGGCAGACGTTCCAACCCCGCATCGCAATTGGGCCCGATGCTGTTCTTCACGTTGTCTGGCTGCTGGTGATGAGAAACGGGGCCACACCCCTGACCAACGCCTCGGAGCGGGTGCTGGCTGTCCAGTCGACCGACCGCGGGTTGACGTGGTCCGCGCCGGTCGCGGTGAACGCGCCACTCGAACACCTCGTCGGCGCCGCGAGCCCCACCGTGGCAGGCCGTGGGGTGCTGGTCGTTGCGTACAAGGACTTCGGTCCACGCGCTTCCATCCCGGGCAACGGGGGGACGGCGCTGCCTGGTCAGCCCTACGACCTCCTGGTGACCCGGTCGATCGGCGGCGCCGCGTTTTCGGCTCCCACAGTCGCCGCCTCGGGCGTACAGTCGGCTCAACGGTTCTCGTACTTTTTTCCGGAGTTCCCCGGTATCGCTGCCGGCCCTCACGACACCGTGTACCTGGCCTGGTCGGCCGGCCGGGAGGCGGTGGTGCAACGATCCACGAACGATGGGATGACGTGGCAGCCGCCCGTGCACCTCCACCACCCGGGAGGTGGGTCGGCAGCCCTGCCCGCGGTCTTCGTCGCTCCAGAAGGTCGGGTCGACGTCGTCTACATCAACCGTCCGGGTGGGGTGCCCGGGCTTTTCACCGATATCCGACTGGCCACCTCCTCCGATGAGGGAAGGAACTTTCGGGATATCCGGCTGTCATCGGAGTCGTTCGATTCCCGGATCGGCCCGACATTTGGCGCAGGGCTGCCACCCGATCTGGGGTCCCACCTGGGGCTGGCAGGGGACAACAACACCATCGACGTCGCCTGGGGGGACACACGGCTGGGTACCGAGACCACCGGGCGTGAGGACATTGTCGCGGCCTCCGTGACGGGGGTCGGGTCAGCGGTCACGGCGCGCTGGCAGTTCGTCGCCGAAGGGATTCTGGTCGTGGTGGGGCTCCTGCTTCTTGCCTGGGGCCACCTCGTCCGACCCCGGCGGGAGAGGGTGAGCGCTGTTGGAGAATCGCCATGACGGCGGGCGAGCAGGGCGGGAGGTAGGTAGGTATGTCGAAGGAATCAGCAGGGGATCCAGGGAGCAAGCCCCCAGGGCGGCCGCCCAGCGATCCCGAAGGACCGTTCCCATTTGGGTTCTTCGGCATCGGGCTTGTGATCGGGTTGTACGCCATGCTCCCAGCCTTCGCGGGTCCACAACTCCACGTCCAGCGGATCACCGAGGTCGTCGACCACGTGATCCCGGGATTGATCGTTTTGACTCTTGTGGCATCCGGGATCCTTCTCGGGGCTCGGCCCGCTGGGATCATGCTCGCGTTCGGTGCGTTCGTCACGCTGGCGGGCCTGTGGATGGTCGACACCCATATCGGCCTGCTCAGGCAGGCGGCAGATCACGAGGTCGATCTGGTCGCCGCCGGCTTCCACGTCTCAACGGCGCTGGCCGTCTTCGTGTTTGGGCTGGCGTTCGTGTGGCGGTACCGGGAAATGCTGACGGGCAGTCGGGCTTAATACGCGCACACAGAGTCATTGTCCAGAGGTGTGGATCGACGTTCTTGACTACGCGGCGACCTCCTCCTGAACCCCCTCAGCTTCCCGTTTACGAACTTTGCGCCTGGGCTACCAGAGCGACGAGGTGCGGTGCATTGATCCGCCGCCACCGTCCCTGGGCTGCCTCGATCAGCTTGAATGTGTCGAAGCGGGAGCGGCGTCGGCGACCCGGCGCCGGTCTTCTAACAGCTCGGGTCGGTACAGGCTCCCTGGTTCAATGGTTGGCACATCCAGAGCGTCGGTGAAGAACGTGACGGTACGCTGCCAGCAGTCGGCGTCCATGGATCCGATGGGATTGTCGGTAAATATGTTGGGAGCGGCGAGCGCCCAGCTTTCGATGACGTCGTCGGGGTGATGCTCCGGCCAGCGTTCCATCAGGATTGGGAGCCAGGCTTCGGGTTCTCGGCGCTGCTGGTCTAAGGCGGCGACGAGCGCGGCCCGCATCATGTTGACACGCTTCAGCGGAACTGTGTCGGCGGCCACCATCCCACTGCCGTAGACATCCATGCCGAAGGGGACGCCACGGAGCTCGATGCGGGCCTCACGGCGCAGCCGTGGGAGGAGGTCAATGTAATCGGCGATGGTGTCGATTTCTCCTCGGGCCAGCGCCAGCGGCCCGTCGCTGTACTCCATTGGCTCGATGACGGCCGGAGCGAGGTTCAGGTGGACAAGTGCGGCGCAGTACTCCTTGACCAGGGCGCTTATCCCCCCTGTTGTCGGTCCTCCGAGGCGGAGCCCGGCTAGGTCGGCCGCTTTTGTGATCTTTGAGTCTGCCCGGACGATGGCGCTCATCGGGCTGCGTTGGCCGATCACGGCGACGAATCGGGCAGCGAGGTCGGGTGACTGAGCCCGGGCTGTCACGTAATGGGCGACGCTGGTGAGACAGAACTCGGCGTCGCCGGCCGCGACTTGGAGGATAGTTTCGGGGCCGCCGGGGTCGGGGTCGGCCAAGTCGACGTCGATTCCTAGTTGTGCGAACAGACCGCTCGCGGCACCTCCGAGGTAGGGGAGGTGATAGCCCGGCATTCAGGTGGGGCAGAACAGATCGAGCCGGGTGCGCTCAAGTACACCGCTCTGCTGTCGTGGCAATGTCGGGACGCGTCGTTCAGTCATTTGTGTCTCCCTGATGTGACCGGCACGATGGCCGGTGATGGCATGTTTGGCTGGAGGGAAAATGGGCTACTCGCTGTTTCGGGTGGGTTGACCGGCCGTTCGCGAGGCTCGGGGCGGCGACCGCCCCGGGTGGGGCCACACCGCTCACTGAGAGTGGTCGAAACAAGCTCTACGACGCTTTTCTTCCTGGAACGGGTCAGCGCCGGGGCAGGCGCGGTTCGCATTGCATCGCCACGCGTTGGCGTTGCCGCCAGAGAACTCATGGGACAGGTCGGCGGAGCGGGTGTCGAGGCCGACCTCGTGGAGCAGCTCCTGCACTCCGGCGTCTCGCTCGGCCCAGGAGCCGATTCCCTGCACGTCCATCAGCCACGATCTTGGTGTCGGCAGCGGGGAAGGGATCCTTCGGTGGCGGAGAACTCTTCTCCGCCGAAACCAATGTTGCGATGTGCGGCATCAGATCACCTGCTTGGTTTCGGCGAAGTGGCAGGCGACGGGATGACCTTGGCCGCGGTCGATGAGCGCTGGTTGTTCGGCGGCGCAAATGTCTTGCGCTTTCCAACATCTGGTCCGGAACCGGCATCCTGATGGTGGGTCGGCGGGGCTGGGCACGTCGCCCTCGAGGATGATCCGCCTCCGTTGGCGCTCCTTTATCGGGTCGGGAACGGGTATGGCGGACAGCAGCGCCTGGGTGTAGGGGTGTGATGGGCGATCATACAGGTCGTCACGGGTGCCGGTCTCGACGATCTGGCCCAGGTACATCACCGCGACACGGTCGGCGATGTGGCGCACCACGGAGAGGTCGTGGGCGATGAACAGATAGGCGAGCCCGAGCCGGTCCTGCAGGTCCTCCAGCAAGTTGATGACTCCCGCTTGGATGGATACGTCCAATGCGGAGACCGGCTCGTCGAGGACGAGCAGCTCGGGGTCGAGGGCCAATGCCCGGGCGATGCCGATCCGCTGGCGCTGACCGCCGGAGAACTCGTGGGGGTAACGGTTGATGTGCTCAGGGTTCAACCCGACCAGCTCCATGATCTCGGTCACCTTGGCCGGGCCGCCGTGGCGCCACAGCCGGTGGACGCGCAGCTGCTCGGAGATGATGCTGCGCACCGTCATGCGAGGGTTGAGCGAGGCGTAGGGGTCCTGGAAGACGATCTGGATCCTGCGGCGGAGGGTTCTGATGCGTGCCGCTCGGGCGCCGATGAGCTCTTCGCCGTCGAAGGTTATTGAGCCCGACGTGGCGTCGAGGAGTCGCAGCACCATCCTGCCTGTCGTGGATTTGCCGCATCCCGACTCGCCGACCAGGGCAACGGTCTCGCCGTGTCCCACGTCGAAGCTGATACCCGACACGGCGTGGACATGTCCGTGCACTCGGCGCAGCAGGCTGGTGCGGATCGGGAAGTCCTGAACGAGGTCTCGGACCTCGAGAATCCTGTCGCCACGCCTCGATGAGGCGTCGGCGGCCTGGTGCCCGGACCTGGTGGGTCGGGGCCGGTTGGACCCGGCGCCCTCGTCTGTGCCGGTCGTTGGCTGAGCGTCGGAGCCTGCTGCGGCGGGGAGCTGCGCGATGGCTGGGAGGTCTGCGGCGGCGAGGACCGCGCGGTGCTCGCTCAGGTCCAGCTCGGCGCCGATGTGGGAGTGGAGGGCGTCGGGGGAGACGTCGCCGAGCTCGCTGCGGCGGTGACAGGCGCTGAGGTGGCGGCCGCGACCGGTGTCGTCGACCAGCTCAAGCAGGGGGCGCGAGGTGGCGCAGGGGTCGGCCAGTTTTGCGTAGTCGCAACGTGGGTGGAACGGGCAGCCGGGGGGGACGAAGATGAGCGACGGCGGCTGGCCCTTGATCCGGTACAGCCGCTCGGACCTGGTCCCCCGGTCGAGGCGCGGGAGGGAGGCAAGCAGGCCCAGCGTGTAGGGGTGGCGTGATCGGTAGAAGATGTCGTCGACGACACCGGTCTCGACGGGCCGTCCGGCGTACATGACCAGGACCCGGTCGGCCATGCCGGCGACGACGCCGAAGTCGTGGGTGATGAGCACGATGGCCGATTTGGTGCGCTCCTTGATCCGCTGCAACACGTCGAGGACCTGCGCTTGGATGGTCACGTCCAGGGCGGTGGTCGGCTCGTCGGCGATCAGCACGTCGGGCT
This sequence comes from Actinomycetota bacterium, assembly GCA_035636055.1. Classification (GTDB taxonomy): domain Bacteria; phylum Actinomycetota; class CADDZG01; order JAHWKV01; family JAOPZY01; genus JAOPZY01. The sequence goes on along the minus strand of DASPZW010000020.1, from coordinate 9,120 downwards.
CGTTGCAGATCGCCATCGCGATCATGGCCCGTTGTCGCATCCCGCCCGAAAGCTCATGGGGGTACTGGTCGACTCGTGCCGCCGGGTTGGGAATCCCCACCAGCTCGAGCAGGTCGATGGCCCGGTCTCGTTTGGTGGCATTGCTCATCTCGGGATGGTGGACCGCGATCGCCTCCTCGATCTGGTGGCCGACGCTGAAGACCGGGTTGAGGGCGGCCAGGGCGTCTTGGAACACCATGGCCAGTCGGTCCCCGCGCAGCTTCCGGCGGTCGGCTTCGGCCATCTGCAACATGTCCTGGCCGCGGAAGATGACCTGGCCCTCCACGGCGGCGCTGTCGGGCAATAGCGCCATGACTGCCAGCGAGCTGACGCTCTTACCCGACCCCGACTCGCCGACAATGCCCACCACCTCGTTGGGGTAGATGTCGTAGCTCAGGGCGTCGACGGCCCGGACGACGCCGTATCCGGTGTCGAACGACACCGTGAGGTTGCGCACCGACAGCAGCGGCTGGCCGGCGTCGATGGCGGCCAACGCTGCGCCGGGGCCCTCAACTGGCGCCCCGCCGCCCGCGTCGGGTGGTACCGGCGCCCCTAACCGGGCCACGGGGCGCCCCTGAGGCGTAGATGGGACCGTGTCGAGGTCGTGACGGTGACGGCGTCTGCTGCCCTCGCAGCGGTGGCGACCGGGAGACCGATCGTGTCGGAACAGGGGCGGCGATCGGTGCTTCTCCGGGAATCTCTCGACAGTCGGGATGGTTCGACGAAGTGGTTCTCGCCATGGCAGACAGAGAGACGTCGCTGCCGGGGCTGCGCCGGTATCGTGCGCGTGAGGGGGATGGCGGTCACGTCCCAACACCTCGACGGCGGCGCACGGCTGGGGTCGAGGACCCGCTGAACCGGTGGCCGCGGTGCGGCGCCGCCCGGGGTCCCGCGATGAGCCAGCGGCGGCGCCCCCGGGGGAGTCGCCGGGTCTGAGGGTCGAAGGCGTCGCGCAGGCCGTCGCCGAACAGGTTGAACCCCAAGACCAGCAGGAAGATCGCCAAGCCGGGGAACAGCATCATTTGGGGGGCCTGACTCAAGTAGGTGCGCCCCTCGGAGAGCATGGCGCCCCATTCCGGGGTGGGGGGGCTCACACCCAACCCGAGGAAGGACAGCCCCGATATCTCGAGCAGGACGATCCCCATGTCCAAAGTAACGAGCACCACGATCGGGGTGAAAATGTTAGGCAGCACGTGGCGGGCCATGACCCGCAACGAGGACGCGCCCGAGGCGCGAGCCGCCTCGACATACTCCTTGTGCCGTTCCACCAGGACGGCGCTGCGCACGATACGGGCGTAGGACGCCCAGGCAACCGCGATGAGCACCAGGGTGAGGTTGCGCAGTCCCGGGCCGAGCAGCCCGAGGATCGCCATGGCCAGCAGGAACGGCGGGAAGGCGAGCAGAAGGTCCACGACCCGACCGACGGCCACGTCGAGGATCCCGCCCCGGTAGCCGACGACCAGCCCGATCAAGGTGCCGATAACGCCGATGAGCACACCGGCCACCACGGCTGTGCCGATCGATATGCGGCCGCCGTAGAGCAGCCGGGACAACACGTCGCGGCCCAGGTTGTCGGTGCCCAGCGGGAAGGCCGCCGAAGGGGGGGCGAACTTTCGGAGGACATCCACGTGGTTGGGGTCGTGAGGGGCCAGCTCGGGAGCCAGCACGGCCCCGACGACGAGCAGAACGACGATGGCGAGGCCGACGACGGCGGTCGTGTCGCGCAGCAGGCAGCCGATGGCAGCGCGCGGCGAGCCCACCTGGCTCGGCAGGGCCGGGTGGGCAACGGCCGGCGACGGGGGGGCGGCGGTGACGGTCACACGCTGCTGCCGGTGGCGATGCGGGGGTCGAAGAACGCGTAGCTGACATCGACGACAAGGTTGAGCAGGGCGAACGACACGCCCGCATAGAGCACGAAACCCTCGATGGTCGGGTAGTCCCGCTGTTGGATGGCGCCCACCAGGAGACTGCCCACGCCGGGCCACACGAAGATGGTCTCTATGACCGTGGCCCCGGCCAGGAGGAAGCCGAAGTTGACGCCGACCGCGGTCACGACTGGCACCACGGCGTTCCGAAGGGCATGCTTGGCCACCACCGACGACTCCTTGACGCCCTTGGCTCGGGCGGTGGTCACGTAGCCGCTGCCGAGCGCCTCGAGCATTGACGAGCGGGTGAAGCGGCTGAGCACCGCAGCGGGGGCCAAGGCGAGGGTCACCACAGGCAGCACCAGGTGGAGATACCCACCCCGGCCGGCCACGGGCAACACATGGAGCCGGACGGAGAACAGGATGATGAGCAGCAACGCCAGCCAGAAGCTGGGCATACACGCCCCGGCCATCGACAGCATGCGCATCAGCTGGTCGCTGGGCCGGTTGCGCCGCATCGAGGCCAGCACGCCGGCGGGGATGGCGATCAGCATGGCCAGCAGCATGGCGGGCAACGCCAGTTCCAACGTGAGCGGGATGCGGCGGAACAGCTCCTGGCGGACCGGTGCCTGGGTGGAATACGACCGGCCCAGGTCGCCCCGGGCGGCTCGGGCCGCCCAGTGCAGATAGCGGGAGAGGGGCGCCTGGTCGAGTCCCAGCTGGTGGCGGGTTGCCACCACCTCGGCCCGGCTAGCCGGGCGGCCCGCCATCCGCGAGGCGACAGCGAATGCAGGGTCGCCCGGTGTCAGGTTCGACAGGACGAAGGTGAGGCCCGAGATCAAGACCACGGTCGGGATGACCAGCAGCAAGCGGCGCAGCACAAAGGAGAGCATCTACGGGTCGCCTCTTTTCAGGCACTTATTGTGCCTCGCCGACGTTGCGGTGACGGTTACCCCGAGACGCTCACCGTGTCCCAGCGGACGTGGAGGAACGCCGGGTGAGGCACGAACCCCTGGATGCCTTTGCGCAACCCGTAGATCCGGTACACGCCGGCCAGGACGACGGCGGAAGCGTCGACGTCGATGAACTCGTTCATGGAGTTGGCCACGATCTGGCGGACCCTGACGGGGTCGGGCTCGGAGAGGGCGGGGGCGAGGAGCTGATCGAACTTGCCGCCCGGCCCGAACAGCTTCTGGTAACTGAACGGCGTCCCCGATCCGGGCCCGGTGTAGTAGAGCAGGATGGGCAGGAAGCCCGGGTTGGCGTCGTTCTGGTTGCCCTGTTCCAAGAACATGTCTCCTTCGCCGGCGTCCATGACCGCGCTATAGGAGTCCGAGTCGGGCCGCTCGGTGATGGCCACGTCGATGCCGATGTCCTTCAGCTGGGACTGCACGAAGGTTGGGATGGGCCGCAGGATCTCTGCCGCCGGGAACCCCGACACCAGCACCAGGTGCAGCTTCTTACCGTTCTTCACTCGGACCCCGTCGCTGCCGGGTACCCATCCGGCCGCGTCGAGCATCGACTTGGCTTTGACCGGGTCATGGGTGACCCCGGTTATCGTCGAGGTGTAGGGGGCCAGCGAGGCCGGGGCGACCATGGTCTGGTCGGTGGTCGCCAACCCGTCGAGGACGCCCGAGACGAGCTTGGCGCGGTCGATGCCCATGGCCACCGCTTGGCGGACCGCCACGTCGGTGAGGATGTCGAAGCCGGGTTTGCCGTGCTGGTTGAGCAGCAGGGCGTCGTAGGCGCCCACGCCGCTGGTCAGGATCTGGAAGCCGTTGGATTTCAGTCCGGCCACGTCGTCGCGGGGCACCTCGAAGGCGGCGTCGATCTCACCGGACTGCAAAGCCAGGCGCCGGGTGCTGGCGTCGGGGTAGAACCGGAAGGTGATCTTGGCCACCTTGGCCTTGGCCCCCCAGTAGTCGGGGTTGCGCTCGACAACGATGCGCTCCTTGGGCACGTACTCCACGAAACGGAACGGGCCGGTGCCAACAGGTTTCTTGCCCAGGTCCGAGCCGGGGGCGGCGACACCGTACTCGGGGTGGACCATCTGCTCGGGCACCCGCAGGTTGGTCACCGTGGGGGTGAAGTCCAAGGTGGACTCGTCGACCACCGACACCGAGTTCGGGCCCGCCTTGAGGGAGCTGCCGCCCTTCATAGCGGCCAACCGGTCGAACAGGCCGACCTTGACCGCCATGGCATTGAGAGCCTGGCCGTCGTGGAACTTGACGCCCTGGCGGATCTTGAAACGCCACGTGTTGGGCGCGATGAGCGTCCAGCTCTCAGCCAACGCTGGCACCACCTTGTAGTCCGGCGTGATGGTGGCCAGCGTCTCGACGATATTGGCGTTGAGGGGGTACTCGCCCAGGCTGGCCTGGGCGCCGCTGAGGACGTACTGGTCCTCGGTGAAGCCCACCGTCAGCGCGACGTTCGGGTTGCTCGAAGCGGTTTTCGCCGCAGTGGTGCTCGCGCGGCTGCAGGCGACCGCAAGCATCGCAACCGCGAGTACCAGGGCCAGATTTGTGGTGCGCACGCGGCGCAGAATGGCGGCAGTTTTCATGTTCGTCCCTTCTGTCAGAGGGCGGGCGCGCCGGCGAGCGCCGGCCGGTAGACGGAATCGGGCGACGCCGGCGCCAAACCGTGGGCGGCCGAGACGAAGTCGACCGTCGCAGCCCAACGTTCGGCGTCCATGGAACCGGTCGGGACGTCCGTGAAGATGTTCGGCACGCTCAGCGACCAGCCCTCCAAGGCGTCGGCAAGGTCGCGGCCAGCCTCCGCTCATAGCTCCGAAAATTCAATATATGAGTCATGCATGTAGATGTCGTCGCGCGCCGTGCGCCTTCCGGTGATCAGATCGCCCATTGAGGGAGGACGAACGCGATCCCGGCACCATGCGTTCGAAACGCAGAAGCCAGCTACTTGAGCAGAGCAACAACCGGGCCCCAGCTTGTCACCACGCCTCACAGTCCCCATCCCACCGGCGTTGCCACGTCGGCCTCGGTTCTACCTGGAAGGTACGCCGCGCCCTTCGAGAAGTCTCGGATCCGCAACTCCCAACTCGCGCACACACCCGGGCCTTAGGCCCGGGTGTGTGGAGGTAGGAAGAACTACGTGCTAGCGGCGCTCGACCGGCTGTGCCGCTGGCACCGCCCGCCGGCGGGCCTGTCGGGCGAAGGCCGTTGCACCGGCACCGAACAGCACCAGGCCAACGACGCCCAGGGCGACCGTGAGTGCGATGACCCCCGTGTTCGAGGTCGACGTCGCGGCAACTCCGGCACTCTGACCGGCATTCGGTCCCAGGACCGGACGCTCACCCGGCCGCACAATCTCGAAGGCAGCCCGGGCCGGTGTGCCGTAGGCGTCGGCGCCGTTCACGGACTGGGTCGCCACCAGGACGTAGTACCCGGGCTCGGCCTGCGGGATGACGACCTGAGCCGAGATGTTGCCGGTGGCGTCCGGATTGACCGTGGCCAGCGCCGGTCCGGCCACGGCGTTCCAGTGCAGAACCACCGGGGCGGCGGGCCCACTGGCGACCACCTTGAAGGATGAACCTGTAACAGTGATCGACTGTCCCGGTGCACCAGCCGCGTTGCTCAGGTTGAGCGTGGCAAGATTCGTGCACGCCCAAGCCGTACCGAGGGCGACGGTCAGCACCACCCCTACGGCACCAAGACTTACCAATAGGCTACGTACTCTCATGGCCCCCTCCTTGCGCGGCCAGCCCAGAACCTGTCGGCAACACTCTAAGCCTGCCATTGTCGAGGTGTCACTAACAGTTCTCTCTCTGTATGAGCAGACACCAGTACTGGTGGAAAACCTCTAGCTCTTTCCTCTTTACCAGAGGCAATCTGGCGAACGATTCGCCCTTCATCCTGGTCACATCCTGGTCACTCCATCTCGACAGCCGTCGAGGATCATGGCACCCTAGATACCGCAGGGGACTGCTCACGAGCAGTCGCGCATCCAGTGGATTGGCTACCAGCAGAGCGCTCCCATTCCAGGTGCTTCTGAGAGAAGAAAGACAAAGGGGGATATGGCGACGAACCGGCGGCGCTCGCATCGACGTGGTGGTCCATCGGAAGGCGATCGTCCCGCCCCGGACGCCGAAGGGGGTCGCGAGGGCCGTCGGCGCGCCACGATCCTCTGCATGCTGGCGCTCCCGGTCCTGATAGCGTTCTACGTTCTCTTCTTGTACTGGTCCAGCCCTCACACCCCAGGCCGCCAATTGCGCCTCGACCAGTACCTTACCCTGCTGCACCAGGGCCAGGTCCAAGACGCAGTGATTCTCGACACCGACAACCGCATCACCGGCAATTACACGGGGGGCCCGTACTGGATCGCCTTCGGTAGCCAGGTGAGCCCGGTCTACGGTCAGCTTACCGGCGCCCTTGAGGCGGCCGGTGTCCCCACCACGCTCCAACAAGAACCCCTGAAAAACCTGGTTGGGCCGGTCACGATCCTGCTGCCGGCCTTGATCATCGTCGACGGCTTCTTCCTGATCTTCCTGCTGTTCGGGAGAGGCGACCAGGGCTTCGGCGGCTTTGGTCGGGCTCGGGCTCGGCGCCAGGTCACCGGCACGTCAAAGATCACCTTCGTGGATGTGGCGGGGGTGGAAGAGGCGATCGAGGAGCTCCAGGAGGTGCGTGACTACCTGTCGCATCCTGACCGGTTCCTCGCCATGGGCGCCGCGGTACCGAAGGGCATTCTCCTCACCGGCCCGCCCGGCTGCGGCAAGACCCTGCTTGCTCGCGCGCTGGCCGGCGAATCGCAGGTCCCGTTCTTTTCGATCTCGGGGTCGGATTTCGTGGAGATCTTCGTCGGGGTGGGCGCGGCCCGAATCCGCGACCTGTTCCGGGTCGCCAAGGCCAACGCTCCGGCGATCGTTTTCATCGACGAGCTCGATGCCGTAGGACGCAGCCGGATGGCCGGGGCGGTGAGCGGCCAGGACGAGCGGGAGTCGACGCTCAACCAGCTTCTGGTGGAGATGGACGGCTTCGACTCCGGCTCCGGGGTGATGGTGCTTGCCGCCAGCAACCGCCCGGATATCCTCGACTCGGCGCTTCTGCGCCCCGGGCGTTTTGATCGCCGCATCACGATCGACCGACCCGATGTTCGGGGCCGCCTCGAGATCCTCAGGGTCCACGCCCGTGGGAAGCCGCTGGACGAAGAGGTCGACCTTGAGATGATCGCCCGGCAGACGGTGGGCTTTTCCGGCGCCGACCTGGCCAATGTGGTCAATGAGAGCGCCCTGCTCGCTTCGCGCCGGTCCAGCGCCGTCATCCGCTCCAATCACCTGGTGGAGGCGATGGAGCGCGTCATCGCCGGCCCGGAGCGCCGTTCGCGGGTCATGAGCCTCGAGGAGCGGGAGCGGGTCGCCTACCACGAGGCAGGCCATGCCGTTGTTTCCGCGTCGCTGCCCGGTGCCGACCCCGTGTCCAAGGTCTCGATCGTGGCGAGGGGTCATGCCGGCGGATTCACCTGGTACCTTCCCGAGTCAGACCAGCTTCTCGCCACCCGCACCCAACTCTTGGGCCGGACCACCGCGCTGCTGGCAGGCCGGGCGGCCGAGCAGGTGGTGTACGGGGAGCCATCGACCGCCGGCGAGGACGATCTGCAACGGGCGACTGCGCTGGCCAGGCGAATGGTCGGTGAGCTGGGAATGAGCAAGAGGCTCGGGCCGATGTCGGTCAAGCCGTTTGGCTCCGACCCCCTCGGGGCCGCTCCGTCGGATCGGCTGGTGTCCGACATCGATGCGGAGGTGCTCATGGTCCTCGAGGAGTGCAACCGCCAGGCCGTCGCTGCGGTCGAACAGAACCGGCACGTGCTCGACCCGCTCGTGGCCAAGCTGGTGGAGGTAGAGAGCCTGGAGGGCGAGGTCCTTGCCGGTTTCCTGTCTGGCGCCGTGAGGGTGGGGTCGCTGTCCTCGACGTGAGCTCTGTGGCCCGGCGCGACCCGTGCGCGCATCACCGACGGCGCCCCTCCGTCACGAACTGCGTCGTCTGCGCGGCGGCCCTCTGCCCGGACTGCGTGGTGCACACGCCGGTGGGATTCAAATGCTCGTCGTGCACGACCCGGGTCGTCACCGCCCCGATGCAGACCCGATCGGGGATGCGCGGTCGACGAGCCGGTTCCCTGGTCGCTGTCGCAGTCCTCATCGTCGGCGGTGTCACTGCCTACGGGCTGAGCAGGCGTGGCAGCGGCGGCGGGACCGTCTACGCCCACGCCAACCAGGGGAACCTGTCTGACTCCCTGCCCATCGACCAGGCCGTGCGGTTTGCCGGAGCCGGCGGGCTTCTGATGGGAGCCAACCTGATGTCTCCGGCCGGGTCGGGGCAGCATTCCCCGGGCGTGCTCATCGTGCCCGACACCACCTCCGCCGATCGTAACGGGCCGGCCGTTCCCGGTGGCACCCCCGATCCGTTGTATGAAGACCTTGCGCAGGGTCTGGCCCAGAACGGCATATCGAGCCTCCGCTACGACCCGCGCGGTGTGGGAGAAAGCACGCTGCCGGCCGGAACACCCCTCCGGCTCTCCGACATGGTGGATGACGCGAAAGGTGGCCTGGAGTTCCTCACCGGCCGAGCAGATGTCGATGCCGCCCACCTGGCGGTGCTGGGCGAGGGGGCCGGTGGACTGGTCGCCCTCCAGCTTGCCGCCCAGGACCCCGCCGTCAAGGCGCTCATCCTTGTGTCCACTCCCGGCCGGCCCCTACCGGCGAGCCTGGCTGACGAGGTGCGGGCCTTGGCGCCCACGCCCGCAGACGGAGACGCTCTGGCCACGCAACTACAGACCACGGCGGCGGCAGTGGTCACGGGCGCGCCGGTTCCGGGCCCGGCTCAGCTACCGAGCGCGCTTCGACCGATCTTCCCACCCGGCGAAGATGCCTTCTTGCGGTCCCTGTTCTCCTTCGATCCCCCTGGGGTCGCCCGCAGCGTCCACCTCCCGGTTCTCCTTGTCCGAGGGGGCGCCGACCCATCGAACACGGCTGCGGACGCGCAGGCGCTTGTCACGGCCCTGGGAGCCCGGGCCCAGCTGATGGTGGCAGACCAGGCCAACCACACCCTCAACCTTGTCTCCGTGGTAGCCGCGGGGGTGGCCAGTTCTCCGGTATCGCACGTGGGCACCATGACGGGCAGGGCCATCGTGGTTCGTGACACTGCCACCCTGACTGCCGTCGCCGAGTGGGTGGGGGCCCAGTTCCGAGCCCCGCCGGTCG
>DASPZW010000019.1:0-5315 GCA_035636055.1 Actinomycetota bacterium | reverse complement strand
CCGTCGGGGCCGCGGCAACGCCCGCAGCCTGGTCCGCCAGCCCCAGGACGACCTCTTCCGCTAAACGCGGGAAAGGCACATACTGGGGGCGGACTCGTCATCCGAGCCCCTGATCCGAGCCGACATCCGAACTGGGGGAATAAGCTCCGGCCTCGGTGCTTTGTAGCAGACGTCGAGCAGGGGGCGCCCCTTCACAGCGGGGGCCCAGGCGCGCGCCAGCCGGCCCGCAACGGGTCGGGGGAATATGCCCGTAGTCCTTTGTGTTCTATTGGGTATGAACGGAACAGAGATGGAGACGAAGGTGACGAACGCTACACCCACGAGACGGCGCCGGCCGCGGGCCGAGGGCGGCCCTGCCCCCGCGGGTGCCGACAGCGTGGGACTCTTCCTACATGAAATCGGCCGCTATCCCCTCCTCACCAAGGAGGAGGAAATCGAGCTCGCCAAGCTTGTCGAGGAGGGCGATCAGGCGGCCAAGGACCGCATGGTCACGTCCAACCTCCGCCTGGTGGTCTCGATCGCAAAGCGCTACCAGGGCCAGATGCCCCTCGGGGACCTCGTCCAGGAAGGTATCATCGGGTTGATGCGAGCAGTCGACAAGTTCGACTGGCGCCGCGGGTTCAAGTTCTCCACGTACGCCACGTGGTGGATCCGCCAGGCCATCGGTCGGGCGATCCAGACGCAGTCGCGCACCATCCGCATCCCGGTGCACCTCGCCGAGCGGGAATGGAAGGCGTGGGCGGCGCAGCGCAGCCTCACCGCCGAGCTGGGGCGCGACCCAACCGACGAAGAGGTGGCCGAAGCGGCACGCATCACGGTTCCCGAACTGGAGCGGCTTCGCCAGACCGCCCGGATCGTCGCCAGCCTCGACCAGCCGCTCGAAGAGGGCGGCGAGACGGAGCTGGGCGAACTGGCGGCCTGGGAAGGCCCCGACCTCGAAGACCAGGTCCACTCGGCCCTGGAGGAGGAGTCGGTCCGCAAGGCGCTCGAGCATCTCTCCGAGCCCGAGCGGGAGGTCATCCGCCTTCGCTACGGCCTGGACGGCGAGCCGGTCACCCTCCGGGAGGTCGGCAAGCTCCTCGGCGTGAGCCACGAGCGGGTACGCCAGCTGGAGTCATCGGCCCTCGAACACCTGTCGAGGGTCGCAGAGATCGAAGCCCTACGGGTCGCCTAGCCAGCGACCCGTTTCGCGTTGTTGCCCCACCGGTCGCACGTGGTTAAGTGGTCTCCATCGTGCACGATCGGTCCGGCAGCCCCAACCAGCCCCCGCCCCTCCAGGACTACAACCTCTTCGAGTCCGATGCCGCTCTGCGGGAGGGCGTCGGGCGCTATCTCGGCGATCCCGGCCGCCTCTCCACGCTCGGCAAGGCCGCCGGCTCGCCCGGCGTGATCGCCTGGGGCTTCGCGGCCAACGCCCATGCCCCGGAGCTCAGGACGCACAACCGCTACGGCGACCGCATCGACGAGGTGGACTTCCACCCCGCGTGGCACGACCTCCTGCGCGTGGCGATCGGCTTCGGTATGCACGCCACCCCCTGGGCAAGCGAGGAGCCGGGCGCCCACCTGCACCGGGCCGCTGCCTTCTCCGTGTGGTCGCAGGTTGAGGCGGGCGTCGGCTGCCCGCTGTCGATGACCTACGCCGCGATCCCGGCGCTCCGCACCGAACCGGCACTGGCCGAGGTCTGGGAACCACTGCTCACCTCGACGGTCTACGACCCCAACCTGCGCCCTGCCGCAGAGAAGCGGGGCGTGCTCTGCGGCATGGCCATGACGGAGCGCCAGGGGGGATCGGACGTCCGGACCAACACGACGTCGGCGGCCCCCGCCGGCAGTGGGGGCGAGTACCGCTTGACGGGCAGCAAGTGGTTCTGCTCCGCCCCCATGTCCGACGCCTTCCTCGTCCTGGCCCAGGCGCCGGGCGGGCTCTCGTGCTTCCTCCTGCCCCGTATGCTCCCCGACGGCACCCGCAACGCCTTCCACCTCCAGCGTCTCAAGGACAAGCTCGGCAACCGCTCGAACGCCTCGGCAGAGGTCGAGCTCGCCGTCGCCGGCGGCTGGCGGGTCGGCGAGGAGGGCCGGGGCATCCGGACGATCCTCGAGATGGTCAACTGCACCCGGCTCGACTGCGTCATCGGCACCGCCGCGCTCATGCGCCAGGCCGTCGCCCAGGCGACTCACCACGCCGCCCACCGCAGCGCGTTTGGCAAGAGGCTCGCCGACCAGCCGCTGATGGCAGGCGTCCTCGCCGACCTGGCTGTCGAATCCGAGGCGGCGACCGCGCTGATGCTGCGCCTCGCCCACGCCGCCGACTGCTCCGCTCACGAAGAGCACGAGGCCCTGATCCGGCGCATCGGCACCGCCGTCGCCAAGTACTGGGTCTGCAAGCGGGGCCCGGTGCTCACCGCCGAGGCGCTCGAATGCCTCGGCGGCAACGGCTACGTCGAGGAGTCGGTGATGCCGCGCCTCTACCGGGAAGCGCCGGTCAACTCGATCTGGGAGGGCTCGGCCAACGTCAACGCCCTCGACGTGCTCCGGGCGCTGGCCCGGACACCGGCAACCCGGGACGCGTTCTTCGCCGAGGTCGCCCTGGCGGCAGGCGGGGACCACCGGCTCGACGCCCACGTGGCGAGGCTGCGCCAGGACCTGGAGGGCGGGCCCGCCGAGGGCCAGGCCCGGCGCCTGGTGGAGCGCATGGCGCTGGCGCTGCAGGGGGCCCTCCTCGTCCGCCACTCCCCTGCCGCGGTCGCCGACGCCTTCTGCGCCTCCCGCCTCGGCGGCGACTGGGGCCACGCGTTCGGCACCCTGCCGGACGGCGTGGACACGGCGGCGATCGTTGCCCGCCACACCCCCCGGGCGGCGACGACCAGCCCGTAGCTCGCAAATGGCGGAGGAATAAGGGCCCCCGGCCGTTTCGCGCGGGCTGACTAATTAAATGTCGTCATGGGGATTTGGTGCGCACGGCGTCTAGGCGGGCGAGCGGGCCTCCGTTACGCTCATTGAACCTGGACAAACCGGAAGGAAAAAGATGATCGATTTCTTCAGCCCCGAAAAGATTCTGCTTGTTGTTGCCGTCGGCCTTCTCTTCATGGGTCCAAAGCGCCTGCCGGCGATCGGTCTGGGTGGGCCGAACGCTCAAGGAGTTCCAGAAGGGTGCCAGCGGCCTCAGCGACGAGCTGAAGGCCGGCCTCACCGCACCGGTTGCAGCCGACGCGACCAAGGAATGACGCCTTCGCTCCCGCGCCAAAACCTCGAAAGGAGCACCTCCCGATGCACCCTCTGACTCGACGGACTTTTCTCACCACCGGTGGGGCCGCCGCGATGGCCTTCGTCACCCTCAAAACCGGGATCGCACACGTTGCGAAGACCGGTTCCACGGCGATACAAGGGTCCGGCGTCAATGGCTCCGCAGCCCGTCTGGGCTCTGCAGCCACGCCGTTCACACGCTCGGCATTCCAGCCGCACGTCGATACGCCGTTCCGGCTGCAGACCGGGGCGAGGGCCGTCGACCTGCAGCTCGTCAGCGTCCAACAGCTCTCCCAGCGCACCGCCAAAGGGGCCGCCCTCAAGGGCACGCAGTTCTCGCTCCTCTTCAGCGGTCCCACCCCGGCATTCGGGCAGGAGACCTACGCGATGGAGCACGCGGTGCTCGGCCACTTCGCCTTGTTCATCGTCCCGGTTGGCAAGCCCAATGGCTCCGTCCAGACGTACCAGGCGATCATCAACAACACCAGTCTCTAACCGTTCCGGTAACGCGAAGGGCCCCCGCTTTCCGGCGGGGGCCTTTGTCGCCGTCCTGGGGCTGCACCGTCCGTTAGTGGTGGTCGCCTCCTCGATCGTCCTTCGTCGAGGTGGTCGCCGAGGTCGTGGTGGCCGACGTCTTGTCGCCACCGTTGCCGTCGTGGTGGTCGTGGTTCCCCTCGTGGTCGCCGCTCTCGCCGCCGTGGTCGTCGACCGTGGCCGTCACGGCGGTGGCGGCGGCCGCAATCTTCGCCTTGGCGATCGCCACGGCGCAAGCCGCGTCCGGCGTCCCGCCCGTGGCGACCTTCGCCGACACGGCAGTCTTGTCCTTGGCGACCAGCGACAGGAAGGCCCCGTTCTGCTCCCCGGTCAGGCCGAGGCTGTGGACGATCGAGGCCGCAAAGGAGACGCAGTGTCCGTGGTTTACCGCAGCGGTGTCGTCGGCGTCGTCGCTCTCGACCGTGCCGGTCACACCCTCGTCCCCGTCGTTGTCTTCGGCGACGGTCGAGGTCGGGTGCTCGGGCTTGGGCGTGACGGTGCCGGTGGGCCGATCGGTCTCGGCGGGCTCGGAGCTCTCCGCCGCCGAGGTGGGCCTGTGGTCGTCGGGGTCGGCGACCGTGGCCGTCGTGGTGGCCTGGGACGCTCCCCCATCGGACGAGGTCTGCAGGCCGACGGTCGTTGCTGACGTGACGTGGGCCAGCGCATGCCCTGGGCTGCTGAAGGCGCCCGCAGCGGCGAGGCCTCCGGTGGCGAAGCCACCTGCCAGTGCGACAATGGCAACCTTGGCGGCGAACGTTGCGAAAAGCTTGCTGATCACAGTTCTCCTCCTAACTTTCTCTTTGACCTGAGTCAGCGCCCGCGGCCGGCAAAGGGGTACGGCCTGATTCGGGGGATGCCCGACCCTGGCCGTGACTTTATATAGATTGCCCCTTGCAAATAGAGCGAATCCCGGCTACAGTCGCTGACGTGCCAGATCGCCGGGGTGAAAGCCCGTTGGCCTTGTCAAGGCCCGATGGCCAGGTGAAGGCGGAAAGGAACCGTGCATGCGGACCGAAGCAATCGACACCGGCGGGGTCGAGCTGGTCCTGCCCCCCAAACCGGAGGCCCTCCCGACGCTCGGTCAGGGCATCCTGACCGATATCGCGGCCGGCCTCGCGTGCTCGCTCGAGCCGGACGGCATGGATTTTGACCTCGGCAGCCAGCGCCGCTACGCCCGGCTGCTGCACACGCCGGCGTACGAGGCCTGGCTCATCGCGTGGCCGCCGGCCCCCGACCTCGCGTTGCACGACCATGGAGGCTCGCAGGGCGTGTTCCACGTCGCAAGCGGGACGTTGTTCGAGGCCCACGCGGACCTCGTCGACCCCACCCCGCTGCGGATGCTGTCATTCGGTGCCGGCGAGGGCCGCTACGTGGCGCCCACGCTGGTCCACCGGGTGTGGAACCCGGGCCCGGCCGACGCCGTCAGCGTGCACGTCTACTCCCCGCCGCTCACGTCGATGACCTTCTACGACCACCGTGCCGGCACGTTCCTGGCGCCCCTGCGCACCGAGCTCGTCGAGGGGACACCGGAGGCCGGG
>DASPZW010000018.1:0-2811 GCA_035636055.1 Actinomycetota bacterium | reverse complement strand
TCCCGGACGTCGCCACTGTGCGTGGTGGCTTCCCAGCCTGAGCGACGACCCGCTGGCATTCTTTGAGTACAAAGCGGCGCTCTACGCCATTCCATACTCAAAGATAGAGTCAGGCCCATCGGAAACTGGACGATTCGGTCTGGGGGTGGGCGCTCTGAAGCCTGGAAGACCACGCTCCGTGAGAACGAAGCGGGATCGTGAACGTTCTGCCCACGCCCTGATTTGCAACCGGCTCATTGCTGGCCTTTTCCCTGGTACCCTCGATCGGGGGTCGGCTGGGGGGCCGCCTCATCCTGAGCCTCGGACGTCTCGGGCGATCCCGGTTAAGTTAAGTAAACGGTATTGGGCCTTAACCTCGGCTAGACCCGGCTAGACCCCGGCCCTGCGGATCTTCCTTGTGTGACCAGGGTGCATAATCACCCCTCACCGCACAAAGACGATTTGGGCCAACCAGCGCACCGGCTCAGTGGGGGACGTAGTCGTACTTCTCGCCGCTCGTCGCCACGATGGTGTAGCCACCCTGGGGGTTCTTCACCACTGCGCCGTTGGCGTCGACGTTGAAGTTGGCCGCGGTCCGGCCGGTGAAGTAGTTTTGGCCGTTCGCCCCGCCGTAGTACGGGGCACCGAACAGGGCGTAGACGGCGCCATTGGGTGCGAGCAGGAGCACGCCGCCCGGCACGTCGGGCCACCTGGCAGCAGCGGCAATCGGGCCAATTGCTGGGTCGAACATGGGCTTCACCTCTCCGATCCGTGGTGGTGGCGTTGGCGTGGTCTGATCTCCCGTCATCGCGGCGGCCTTGGTCAGGATGGCCTGGCGCTGGCCCTTGATCGAGTCGCCTGGGCATCCGCTATGTCCACCCCAGGCCGACCCTCCCATCCCGTGCCACCCCAGCCCAGCCGAGCCGGGGGTGTCGATGGAGTGCAGCGGGGTTCCGTGGGTCTGGCTCACCCAGGCCACGATCTGGGCGACCGCGTCCAACTGTGGCGCCGTCAGGAGGTCGCCGGCATAGCCCTCATTTTCGATGGAGATGTAGTTCGGATTCCCCGCAGCCTAAGCCCAAGCTTTATCGGATGTATCGACCCATTGGAACATTCGGCCGTCTTTGCCGACGCCGAAATGGGCGCTGGCTTGGGCCTGGGGATTGCGAAACCAGTTGTCGCTCCCGTCGAGCGTGCCTTCCATGATGTGAAGGACCACGCCGAGGATGTTGCCCATCGCACCCGGCGTGCAGTTGGGAACTTCGCCCTTCCAAACCGCCTTGCCGAACCGTGCCATTTCCCCCCTCCTTGCTGGCTCGGAACGCTCAGTTCAAAAGCTCTGTCGCGGCTGTCAATCCAAGCATTCCCCGCTTGCCATGACAAGGGCAAACGTGACGCTCAGGAATGGCCGGACCTGGCCAGGTTGATGAACGGCGTGTGAACTCTTCCTGCGATCGACACCGATCGGTGACGCCCGCGCCGTGGTCCCTGGTCAGGGCCGGGATCCCCTATCGGCCCGCTGACGTGCGCAAACGCGCGAGCGGCGTCACCCGAGACGGTGCCCCCAAGGGCGGCCTGGGTCTAGGCTACGCACATTTGTGGTGGAGGAACTAGACCTCCAGAGTCGGGCCAGGTCGGCCGATAAGTGACCTTGTTCGGGTTCACCGACTGGAGGAGCCATATGCCAAGCTCGAGACCCCCCCGATCCCCCTACGCCGCAGTTGCCAATTCTTACGTTCTAGCCCATAGCGCACACCTCTTGGACGACCCCCATTCGGGCACTGCGCATGACTAACGCCACGACGCCGCTGCCAACGCCGCTGGAGGCGCGCGACCTGATCCTCGCGGTCACGCCGTTCGAGCGCCCGGATGCGCGGGTCGCCGCAGCGGCGGTCCGGGCTGGGGCCGTTGGGGTCCTGGACCTCGGTCACGATCGGGAGGAGGCCCTCGCCGCCCTGCGCGACACCGCGCGCTGGTCCCCCGGGCCCTTCGGCGTGCGCGTGCCCTCGGGATGCCCCGTCCTGCCCGCCGACCTCCCCGACGCCGTGGACACCGTGCTCCTCGCCGCGGGCGCCCCCTGGGCACCCGGCGACACCGGGCCCAAGCGGCGGGTCCTGGTAGAGGTCACTGCGCCCGACGATGCCCCCGCCCCCGGATGCGGCGTTGACGGCCTGGTGGCACGGGGCTCGGAGAGTGGCGGCACGATCGGGGAGCTCTCGACCTTTGTCCTGCTGCAACGACTGCTGGCCGCATCCGGCCCCCGCCTGCCGGTCTGGGCAGCGGGCGGCATCGGGTTGCACACCGCGGCGGGGGCCGTCGCGGGCGGGGCCGCGGGCGTCGTCCTCGATGCCCAGCTCGCCCTGACCAAGGAGGCGCTGGAGGCACTGCCCTCCGATGTCGCCGCAGCCTTGCGGGCCATGGACGGCAGCGAGACGGCGGTGGTCGACGGCCGGCGCCTCTACTCCCGGCCCGGCCCGCAGCTCACCGGCGGCCCCCTGCCGATCGGCCAGGACGGCGCCTTCGCGGCGACGCTGGCCGCCACCTACCGCACCGTGGGCGGGATCGTGCAGGCGCTGCGCGCGTCGATCCGCACTCACATGGCGGCGGCCCTTGCCACCAGCCCCCTCGCCGAGGGATCGGGCCTTGCACGACGCGGCCTGCGCCTGCCCGTCGCGCAGGGGCCGATGACGCGGGTCAGCGACCGTACCGCCTTCGCCGCGGCCGTCGCCGGCGGCGGTGGCCTGCCGTTCCTTGCCCTGGCCCTGATGGGGGGCAGCGAGGTGGCCACCCTGCTCGCCGAGGCCGCGGAGGCGCTTGCCGGCAAGCCCTGGG
>DASPZW010000017.1:0-3826 GCA_035636055.1 Actinomycetota bacterium | reverse complement strand
GGTCATCCGGCCGATTATCTACCGGGAGGCCCTCGATCTCATGGAATGGCATCGCGCCCGGGGGCGGGGCATCTACCTGGTGTCGTCGTCGCCGGAGGAGGTCGTGACCCCGATCGGGGCGCTCCTCGGGGTCGATGACATCATCGCCACCAAGTCCAGCGTCGATGAGAGCGGCCGCTACATCGGCGAACTCGACTTCTACTGTTACGGCCCCCACAAGGCCGAGGCGATGCGGGCGCTGGCGGCGGGCAACGGCATCGACCTTGCGGAGTCGTGGGCCTACTCGGACTCGATCACCGACCTCCCCATGCTGGAGGTCGTGGGCCATCCCGTCGCCGCCAACCCGGACCGGGACCTGCGGCGGGCCGCCGAGGACCGGGGTTGGCCCATCGTGCGCTTCCATCTCCCCGCTGCGCTGCGGCCCCTGCGCCTGGCGACGGCGACGCCCCAGCGCCGCCTTATTGTCGCGGCGGGCCTGGCGGCGACGCTCGCCGCCCTGAAGGCGGTGCTCCGCTGTGGCAACCGGCTCAAAGAGAAGTGAGGACCTGTCGCTGACCTTCCGACACGAGCATTCCCGCGCGGGGGGCGGCCGTGAGGGGTCCGACCACTCTCTGTGGTCACTTCGGAGTCGCTATTGGCCCATAACGCCCGTCTTAGACGGCTCGCAGCACTCCCCGACTGAACTGTGGCTGAAGATGCGCCGGACCCACCCACCAGGTACGAGGGCGACCACAGAGCGTAGTGACGGGGAGCGAAGCAGCCGGTCCGACGCCGCGCACAGGACCCCATCCTCATTCGCCGGAGCGGATCCGAGCCTCCTCCTCGCAAAAGCGCTGCGGCCAGGCGGGGTCGTACTCGGCCAGGGTTATCGGGCCGTTGACGGCGACCGGCTCGCCGACGGTAACCGCCCGGATCTCGCCCTCAGTCAGGGATGACGTACAGGGAACTCCCTCGGCGGTGGAACTCCTCCGCCTTGTCGGCCAGCCCGGCAACGACTGCCTCCTCCTCGCCGAGGCCATGCGCGGCGGCGTACTCCCGGACGTCCTGGCTGATGCGCATCGAGCAGAACTTCGGCCCGCACATCGAGCAGAAGTGGGCCTTCTTGGCTGGCGTCGCCGGCAGGGTCTCGTCGTGGAAGCTGCGGGCGCACTCGGGGTCCAGCGCCAGGTTGAACTGGTCCTCCCACCGGAACTCGAAGCGGGCCTTGGAGAGGGCGTCGTCCCAGACCCGGGCCCCCGGGTGCCCCTTGGCGAGGTCGGCGGCGTGGGCCGCGATCTTGTAGGCGATCACCCCGTCCTTCACGTCCTTGCGGTTGGGCAGGCCGAGGTGCTCCTTCGGCGTGACGTAGCAGAGCATCGAGGCCCCGTACCACCCGATCATGGCGGCGCCGATGGCGGAGGTGATGTGGTCGTAGCCGGGGGCGATGTCCACGGTCAACGGGCCGAGCGTGTAGAAGGGGGCGTCGTGGCAGACCTCGCGCTCGAGGTCGACGTTCTCTTTGATCTTGTCCATGGGCACGTGGCCCGGCCCCTCGATCATCACCTGGACGTCGTGGCGCCACGCGATCTCGGTGAGCTCGCCGAGCGTCCGCAACTCGCCGAACTGGGCCTCGTCGTTGGCGTCGGCGATGGACCCGGGCCGGAGGCCGTCGCCGAGGGAGAAGGCGACGTCGTAGGCGGCGAGGATCTCGCACAGCTCCTCGAAGTGGGTGTAGAGGAAGTTCTCCTTGTGGTGCGCCAGGCACCAGGCCGCCATGATCGACCCGCCCCGGGAGACGATGCCCGTCACCCGGCGGGCCGTCAGCGGGATGTAGCGCAGCAGGACGCCGGCGTGAACCGTGACGTAGTCCACCCCCTGCTCGGCCTGCTCGATGACGGTGTCCCGGTACAGGTCCCAGGTGAGGTCCTCGGCGGCACCGCCGGTGGACTCCAGAGCCTGGTAGATCGGCACCGTGCCGATGGGGACCGGCGAGTTGCGCACGATCCACTCCCGGGTGGCGTGGATGTCGGCCCCGGTCGACAGGTCCATCACCGTGTCGGCGCCCCACCGGATGGACCACGCCAGCTTGTCGACCTCCTCGTCGATCGAGGACCCGATCGCGGAGTTGCCGATGTTGGCGTTGATCTTGACGAGGACCCTGCGCCCGATGGCCATCGGCTCGGTTTCGGGGTGGTTGACGTTGCTGGGGATAATCGCACGCCCGGCGGCCACCTCTGCCCGGATCATCTCGGGCTCCACGCCTTCCCGGATGGCGACGAACTCCATCTCCGGCGTCACTTCCCCCCGCCGCGCGTAGTGCAGCTGCGTGACGCAGCGGCCGGGCTTCGCCCGCAACGGCCGGGGCCGGGTCCCTTCGAAGCCCGGGACGGGGATCTGCAGGGACGTGCCGTCGTATGCCTCCACGTCGGCCCGCTCGAGGATCCAGGGGCGCCGCAGCGCAGGCAGACCCAGGCGGACGTCGGGCTTGGGTGCCGTCCAATCCGTGTACGGCCCCCCCGTGTCGTACAGCCGGACCGGCAGGTTCTCCTCCGCTCCATCTCCGGGTCCAGCCCCGGGCCCGTACCCCGAGGGCGTCGGCGAGAGATGGATCTCGCGCATCGGCACCTGGACGTCGGGGCGCGACCCCTGGACGTACACCTTGCGGGCATGGGGCGGGGGGACTTCCGATGCGGTGATGTCGTCTTCGAGCTTCATGGGCTCCTCCCTTCGCCAGCGTTACCTGGGGCAGGTTCAAGCGGTCGGCGCTGGTCCAAGAGCGCCCTCTCAGCCCGGCCGTCCGGGCTCCCGCGGCAGCTCCATCCTATCCACGTGCCCTGTGGCCCGCTTTGGGTCAGAGCCTGCCGAAGTTGACGACCTCGGGGGCGACGAGGGGGGTGCCGATGTCGAGCTGGATGTTGGCGTTGGCCGTCAGGGGGATGGTGCGGAGATCGGTGCCGGTGAAGGGTCTGCCCTGGTAGAAGGCGGTCACGGTCCCCGTGACGGGGCCGACCTGCGTGGCGCTGAGCGGCTGGCCCCAGATGTCGAAGAAGTTGCCGAGGGTGAAGCTGCGCTGGTCCGGCGACTCGATGTGGATCGCGCCGTCGGACACGTGCGTGTGCAGCCAGGAGAAGCACTTGCCGCCGGAGACGAAGGGGACCCCGTTCACGTCTGTGGTGACGGGGTCGGGGATGCCGATGCCGTACGGGACCTGCCGGGGCTTGCCGTCGACGTAGATCGCCAGGTGCGAGTGGATGTGGTAGGCCACCTGCTCGCTCGTCTCGCATTTGATGCCGTCGACGGTCTGGCCGGTGGCGGCCTTGCTCAGGTCCGCGAGCGGGGGTCCGGCGGGGATCGGCGGCCCCTCGGGGCCGGCCGGGGCCGGGGACGGGGAGACGAGGGGGCCGAGCGAGGCGAGGTCGCCGGCGGGCACGGCCGGGGCCGCCGGCGGGGAGCCGGCGCAGGCGACCAGCACGATGGCGAGTGCGAGAGTCCAGGCGACGCGAAGCTTGACGGAAATTCGTTCGCAGTGAACCGAAAGTCGCCAAACCTCTCCGACGCGCCGGCAGCGACGGGTCACCAGCGAGCCGCCAGGAAGGCCAGGGCGAGGATCTCGGCGGCGATGCCTGCCGCGCCGATGACGTCGCCCGTGACGGTCCCGAAGCGCCGGCGCGCCCACGCCGGGAACACCCCGGCCACCAGTGCCCCGGCCGCGACGGCTCCGGCGCCCCGGACGTTGGCGGCCACGAGGGCCGCGGTGACGGCGATCGCGGCCACGGCTACGGTGATCGGCAGGCCGGCGGCCAGCAACGGCTGGGCAAGGGACCCATCCTCGCGCTGGGGAGCCCTG
>DASPZW010000016.1:0-4012 GCA_035636055.1 Actinomycetota bacterium | reverse complement strand
GCCTCCGCAAGAAGCTGGTCCACGGACTCGAGGCCCCCGGCCCAGAAAGCCGGGTCTGCGAGGTCGAGGCCCACCATCTTGGCAAGGGTCTCCGGCGTGTCCGAGCCCCCGGCCCGCAGGAGGTCGAGGTACGGACCCACGATGGCCGGCCCCTCCTTCTCGTAGCGCCGGAAGATGGCGAGCGAGAACAGGTAGCCGAAGGCGTAGGCGTACACGTAGCCCGGCGCCCCGATGAAGTGGGGGATGTAGCTCCACCAGATCCTGTAGCCCTCGGAGATGTCCACGGCGTCGCCGAGCATCGCCGTCTGGACCTCAATCCACAGCTCGTTGAAGCGGTCGGGGGCCAGCTCGCCGTCGGTGCGGCGGCCATTGTGGATGCCGTCCTCGAAGCGGTTCATGGCCACCTGGCGGAAGGTCGTGGCGATGGCGTCCTCCAGGCGGCCAACCAGCAGCTCGAGCCGGCGACTCGGATCGGACTCGGCGGCCAGCAGGCGCTGGAACGTCAGGGCCTCGCCGAACACCGAGGCGGTCTCGGCCAGCGTGAGCGGCGTCTGGGCGTTGAACAGGCCCTGTTCGCCCGCCAGCACGCCGTGGACGCCGTGGCCCAGCTCGTGGGCCAGGGTGAGGACCGACCGCCGCTCCCCCGTGAAGCTGAGGAGCACGTAGGGGTGGACGCCGGGAATCGTGGTGGCGCAGAAGGCCCCGGGCTGCTTGTTGGGCCGCACCGCCGCATCGATCCACCGCCGCTCGAAGAAGTCCGAGACGATGGCGCCGGTGACCGGCGAGAAGGAGGAGTAGGCGTCGAGCACGATGGATTTGGCCTCGTCCCACGAGGTGGGGGTGGAGGTGGCGAGGATCGGGGCCATGCGGTCGTAGTCGGCAAGGCGGTCCAGGCCGAGCAGCTTGGCCTTCAGCCGGTAGAAGCGCTGCGGGATGTCGTAGCGGCTGATGACCGCGTCGATGAGGGCCTGCACCGAGGCGTCCGAGGCCTCATTGGAGAGGTTGCGCGAGGCGATCCAGCTCGAGTACCCCCGGCGCTTGTCCTCCGTCGCCTTGTCGAGCAGGAGGGTGTTGAAGATGAAGGACCGGGTGCGCAACTCGGCCTGCAGCGCCTCCGTGAGCGCCTCGGCCGTGCGGCGCCGCAGCTCCCGGTCGGGCTGCTGCAGCTTGGAGAGCGCCTCCTCCAGGCTGACAGGCTCGGCATCGGGGTCGATGGGGATCTTGAGGGCCGAGGTGAGCTCGGTGAACAGGCGGCCCCACGCGGAGCTCGAGGTCATCGCCTTCTCCGCCATCAGCGTCTCCTCGGGCTCGGAGAGCAGGTGTGGCCGGTAGCGTCGGGCGGAGGCGAGGAAATGGCGGTGGGCTGCGACGGAGGCGTCGGCCAGGATGGCATCGGCCTTGGCGTCGTCGACGGCCACCCATTCCAGACCGAAGAAGAGCACCTCGGTGGACAGGACGGTCGACCGCTCCTCGACGTGCTGCAGCAGCGCGCCCCGGGCCGGGTCGGCCGTGTCGGTCGAGAACGAGAGGAAGGCGAAGGACTCGGCCCGCACGAACACCGACTGGATGCGTTCGAGCTCGGCGACCGCCTCGGCGAGCCCGGGAGCGTCGAGCTCGGCGACGTGGCCGTGGTAGCGCTCCCGGAAGGCCGTGGCGTCGGTGAGGGCCCGGGAGAGGTCGGCTTCGAGGCGGGGGTCGTCCGGGCCTGCGTAGAGGTCGCCGAGCTCCCAGGCGACCGCATCCGCCCCCGTCATGGTCTGCACACTCACGTCGTGAACCTCCTGATCGTCATCCCGCACGGTCCCCGGAAGTAGTTCCCCAATGAGTCCCCCCAAGTAGTCTAGGCCGGTGGAAGAACGTGCGGTGCGGGAGTCGCAGGTCGTGCTGTCCCAGAGCATGGGCATCGAGGATGCCAACCTCCTGGGGTTCGTGCACGGCGGGGTCATCATGAAGCTGGTGGACAACGCGGCAGGTCTGGTCGCCATCCGCCACTCCCGTGGCCCGGTGGTCACGGCGGCGGTGGACGAGATGAGCTTCATCGAACCGGTACAGCTCGGCGCCCTCGTCACCGTGGCGGCCTCCCTCAACTACGTGGGCACCACCTCGATGGAGGTCGGCGTGCGGGTCGAGACGGAGGATGTCCTGACCGGGGAGCGGGCCCACACGGCCAGCGCCTACCTGGTGTTCGTGGCCCTGGAGGAGGGAAGCGGCAAGCCCCGGCCGGTGCCGCGCCTCATCGCCGAGACGCCGGACGAGAAGCGCCGCATGCGGGAGGCCGGGATCCGGCGGGACGCCCGCCTCGCCCGCCGGCGCAAGATCCTCGAGGCCCGCGCCGCGGGTGAGGACGCCGTCTAGAAGCCCCGTTCTCTGCCGGCGCCTTCCGTCGCACCTTCGCCGCGCGTGCGACTATTGCTGGGGAGGAGCGTTTTGGCCGGATTCGTCAACGTCACCCAGGGCGATGTGCGGCTCGTCCCGCCACGGCGGGAGGGCGACTGCACGTGCGTGTTCTGTCGCACTGCCCGGGGCAGGCACCTGGTCCTCAGGGCTGCGGTGGTCTCCCTCGTGACGGCGGCCCTGCTGCTCGGGACCGAGACCGTCTGGCAGGGTTTCCTTCGGGACAAGCTGACCGGAGGGACCCAGGTGGTCGGGGCGCTGCTCATCGCCACGACCCTGTCCGGGGTCCTCGCACTCGCCGCCTGGTACCCACCCGCCCGCCGGCTTGTCCACCGCATGGGCCCGCGGACGACCCTGTGGCCGCCACCGCTCCGGCTCTGAGCCCACCCGTCCGCGCACCCCTCCCTGCACAGGGGGCAGAGCGGGAAGAATCCGAGCGGTACGTGCGCCTCGCCCCTATACTTCGGCTCCCGCCCGGGGTCACGCCCCCGAGGTCCCCGACGACGGTCCCGAGCGGCGGAGGCGGATGTGAGCGCACCAGCGACCCTGCTGCTGTTCGGCGACGAGCAGATCTCATTCCCCGGCATCCCCCACGACGGCGGCATGCAGGCGGCCACGCGGGAACCGGCCTCTGCGTCGGCGTCGGCGTTGGCCTCGGGCGATCACTCGCCGGAACCCGCCCGGGCGTGCCCGGGGCAGCTCTGCCTCGGCCCCGTTCAGATGCTCCTCGCCGAGGCCGATCCCGAGCCGAGGCAGCCGAGCCTCCTTCCCGAGCCACCCCTGTGGGAGACCCCGGACCCGGTGCACCGGGTCCCCGTGCAGGACCCGCCGGCGCGGGCGGCGGCAGTGCGGCAACTGCACCTGTTCCCGCTCCAGCTTCCTCGGTTAACTGCTTCGTAACAATCATCCTCAAAACCTTTTTTGGTTTTGAACGATCGTCGCTGGGCAAACTTTGGTCGGGGGTGTAGGTGAAACTCCGCGCGCGCCCTGCCCGAGCCGACTGACCTGCAGTCAAACGGGACTGGACATCGCTTCTATGGTGCAGAGGACCGGCTGGATGCTCGGACTCGCCGTGATGACCGTTGACCGGAACCGGCTCGTCACAAGCTGGAACCCGGGGGCCGAACGACTCCTCGGCTACCCTCCCAGTGAGATGCTGGGGCGCCCGCTCACCCTGCTGATCCCGACCCAGCGCCTACCGGAGATCGAGGGTGTCCTCCAGGAGGCCTTCGCCGGCATCCACACCGAAGCCCAGGCCACCCAGCTCATCCGAAAGGGGGGCGGGCCACTGGATGTCTCGCTGACCGTCACGCCGATCCAGGATGCCCGCCAGCGCCCAGCCGGGGCCTCGCTGGTCGCCATGGCGGCGGGGCCGGACGCCGCGGGGCCGCCGGCCGGCCATATCCTTGCCGACCTGCGGGCCACGTTCGACAACGCACCGGTGGGCATGGCCGTCGTCGACCGGGAGGGAAGGTTCGTCCAGGTCAACCGGTCGCTCAGCATGCTGCTCGGCTACCCCCCGCCGGAGCTGCTGGCGGCTCGCGTGGAGACGTTCACCAACGCGTCCGACATCGGGGTCGAGCGCGTCTACCTCGACGAGTTGCTCGCCGGCCGGATC
>DASPZW010000015.1:0-10843 GCA_035636055.1 Actinomycetota bacterium | reverse complement strand
CGGAACAGCTCCGGCAGGTAGCCGATGCGCCGGCGCGTGGCGGTGTCCCCGGCCGGGGCGCCGAGCACCCAGGCGTTGCCGGCGGTCGGGCGAGCGAGACCGAGCAGGAGCTTGACCGCCGTCGTCTTGCCTGCCCCGTTGGGGCCGAGGAAGCCGAACACCTCGCCCCGCGGCACGGACATCGAGAGGCCGGCGACGGCCGTGACCGCCCCGTAGGTCTTGGTCAGACCCGACGTGAAGATGGCGGCGTCCTCGCGCTCGACCACAGCGCCCCGAAGCCTACCCGGCTTCCCTTGGGCCCCGCCGTGAGGAGAGCGGGGCGGTTCGACCTCGATCAGCGCATCGACCTGGCGATGGCAACCACCTGGCGGTCGGTCAGCGACCCGGCCACCGCGAACACGAGGCCGTGGCTCTGCCAGATGACGCCGCTCGCGATGCCCGTCGTGTCCCCGATGACCAGCCCCGGCGCCCCGTTGATGTCGGCAGAGTGGGCGGAGGCCAGCGACGTCGGGATCGGGATCGGCAGCGTCGACGAAGGGTCCCCCAGTGCCTTCAGCTGGCTCGCCAGCGACGGCGGGATGCCGGGCATCGACAGGAGGGCATCCTCGTACTGGACGACGGAGGGGCCGTCCGAGTAGAGCACCGGCGCCTTCATCTGGACGATGACAAGCTGCGGGATGCCCCCGAGGCCGCCAAGCAGGCCGTGGCTGCCTTTCGGCTCGGCGGGGCCGCTCGTGCTCGTTGGCGTCGACGGGAGCGAGAACGGATCGAGGCTACGCTGCGACCCGACGGTTTCGACCACCACGGGGCCGGCATTGAGTGTCAGGCTGCTGCCATCGAGGCCCCCCGGGAGCGCGGGCAACGTCGTGCCCAGCTTGTCCGCCGTGCCGGAGGCAGCGGTCCTGCTGAAGGTGAAGGACGCCGACCCGGCCGACATGACGTCGAACTCGGGCTGGCCTTTCACCTCCGAGGGCAGCTTGCCGGGGACCAGGAGGTGCAGGCCGCTGGCGGATGCGGCGCCGGCCAGGCTCGTCGCCGTCGTGACATGGGGCGTCTGCAGCACCTTGACCGAGCCGTAGCCGGTGAGGTCGGGGAAGGTCCCCAGGCTGGTGATGTCGATGGTGACGGCGACGAACGTCTCCGGCTGGAAGATCTTGATGATGTCGCTCGCAACCCCGGTGGCCACGAGCGTCCCCATCGTGGCGGCGATCACCGCGAGGACGGCGCCGGCGCGCAGTGCCCGGCGATGGGCGAACTCGATGCGGCGACGGAGGCGGTCGACCAGCGTGGGCTTCGGCGCCACGACGCCGGGCTCGGTGCTCCGCAGGCGCCGGAGGGCGGGGAGGGGATCGACCGCTGACCCGTCGAGCGTCCCCTCGTCGAGGACGCTCGCCGCGGCGCTCGCCGCTGTGGCCATGACCTCGCTGCGGCGCTGGCAGGTCGCGCAGGCTGCGACATGGTCCCGCTCCTGCTCGGCGACGGCCCCAGGCTCGTCCTGCATCTGCCGGAGGACGGACCGGCTCGGGTGACGCTTCACGATTCCACCTCCCGCTTGAGGCGCGCCTCGGCGCGCCGGAGTACTGTGCCGACCTGCCCCACACCGATGCCCATGGCCTCGGCCACCTCGGCGTACGAGAGGCCGCTGTAGCGCAGCGCCAGCACCCCCGCCGCCCTGGGCGGCAGCTTGCGCATGGCGGAGCGGACACGCTCCCGGTCGTAGTTCCGCTCGGCGATGCGCTGGGGATCCGACGACCAGGCGTCGTCCCGCGCCCCCGCTGCATCGAGCTGCTCCCGCCGCTCCCGGCGCCGCCGCCCCCGCACCCGGTTCAGGGCCCTGTGCCAGGCAGCCCGGCGTAGCCACGCCGGGGCGTAGGGCGCCGCCGGGGAGTGGTGCCGGTGGAAGTCGAGGAAGACCTCCTGGGCCACGTCCTCGGCCTCTGCCCGGTCGGCGAGGACCCGGTTGGCGATGCCGACGACCCTGGCGTACTCGGCCACGAACAGCGACTCGAATACCTGCACCATGCTGGGAGGCATCGAGACATCGCTCACCGGCACGCTCATCGCTATCTGGGCTTCCATCGCCCTGTCAAGCACCGCACCGCCTGCGTTTGTGACATCGCCTGCGATTGCGTGGGTGGCTGCAAAAATTCGTCGGTATATCCGAGGAACATCTCACCCACCTGCCCCGACCAGCGCCCGCAGGCCCTCCTCGTCGAGTGTCGGGATGCCCAGGGCCTCCGCCCGGGCGAGCTTGCTGCCGGGGTTCTCGCCGACGACCACGTAGTCGGTCTTCTTCGAGACGCCGGAGACCACGGTGCCGCCGGCGTCCGTGATGAGGCCAGCCGCCTGGTCCCGGGTGAGGTTCGGGAGCGATCCCGTGAGGACGAAGGTCTTGCCGGCCAGCGGCCCCGTCGCCTCCGTCCGCACTTCCTCCAGCCGCACACCGGCCCGCCGGAGCTTGGCGACGATCTCGGCGTTGCGGAAGTTGTCGAACCAGGTGCGGATCGACGCCGCCAGCACCGGTCCGACGCCCTCGACGGCGCTCACGGCCTCCTCGGACGCGCCCATGATGGCGTCGATCGAGCCGAACGCCTGCGTCAGGTCGCGGGCCGTCGGCGGGCCGACGTGGCGGATGCCGAGTCCCACCAGCACCCGGGCGAGGCCCCGGTCCTTGGACGCCTTGATCGAGGAGAGGACCAGGTCCGCCTTCTTGTCTGCGTACAGGGGCAGGGAGAGCAACTGGTCGAGGGTGAGGCTGTAGATGTCGCCGGGGTCACGGACCAGCCCCCGCTCCCACAGCTCGAAGATCGTGCGCTCCCCGAGTCCCTCGATGTCCATCGCCCCCCGGCCGGCGAAATGGAACAGGGCTTCGACGCCGCGCGAGGGGCAGAGCTCGTTGGGGCAGCGCCGGACCTTCTCGCCTTCGGGGCGCACGAGCGGCGTCCCGCACACCGGGCAGGCCTGCGGCATCTCGAAGACCCGCTCGTCGCCCGTGCGCCGGGACACCACCGGGGCGATCACCTCCGGGATCACGTCCCCGGCCCGGCGCACGAGCACCCAGTCGCCGATGCGGATGTCCTTGCGCGCGATCTCGTCCTCGTTGTGCAGGGTGGCCTGGGTGACCGTGCCGCCGGACAGCACCACGGCCTCCAGCTGGGCGAACGGGGTGACCGCGCCGGTGCGGCCCACGTGGGTCTTGATGTCCAGCAGGCGGGTGGTCTTCTCCTCGGGCGGGAACTTGTAGGCGATGGCCCACCGGGGGCTCTTCGACGTGTAGCCGAGTTCCTCGCGCTGGGCGAGTTGGTCCACCTTGACCACGACGCCGTCGACTTCGAAGCCGAGGTCGTGACGGTGGGCCTCCCAGTGCCGGCAGAAGTCGTAGACGGCCTCGAGGTCGGTCGCCAGCCTCGTCTCGGCCATGACCCGGAACCCGAGCCGGGTGAGCTCCTGCATCTGCTCGGAATGCCGGGCGAACCGGGGCCCGCCGTCCCACCGCCCCGCCCCGTGGACCAGCAGGGCGAGGCTGCGGCCGGCGGTCACCTTGGGGTCCTTCTGGCGAAGGGATCCGGCCGCGGCGTTGCGGGGGTTGGCGAAGATGCGCTCCCCCTCTTCGGCGAGGCCCTCGTTGAGCTTGCGGAAGGCGGACACGGGCATGTAGATCTCGCCCCGCACCTCCAGCAGCGCGGGCGGGGCATCGGTGCGCAGCCGCAACGGGACCGACGGGATGGTCTTGACGTTGGCCGTGATGTCCTCCCCCGTCCTGCCGTCCCCCCGGGTGGCACCGACCGAGAGGCGGCCGTCCACGTAGGCGAGGTCCGCGGCCGCCCCGTCGACCTTCAGCTCGCACCAGTAGTCGGCGACGCCCCCGAGCACCTTCTCGACCCGCTTGCCCCACGCCACGAGCTCCTCGAAGGAGAAGGCGTTGTCGAGGGACCACATGGGGCTCGGGTGCTGCACCGCCGCGAAGAGGGAGGACGGCGCCGCCCCCACCCGCTGGGTCGGCGAGTCCGGGGTGACGAGGTCGGGATGCTCCTCCTCCAGGACCGTCAGGTCCCGCACGAGGGCGTCGTACTCGGCGTCGGAGATCTCGGGGTCGTCGAGGACGTGGTAGCGGTAGGAGTGGTGGTCGATGGCGTCGCGGAGCGCGCGCACGCTGACCGCCGGGTCGTCGCTGCTCATACTCCCCTCCCTGCGACCGGCACGATCTCGATGTCACCCCAGACGCCGGTCTGTGACTCCGCAAGGATCACCACGCCACGCAGCCCTTGTCCCTCCAGGCGCAGCATCGCCGTGAGCGCGCGGTCCACGTGCTTGGGGTGCAGCATCGCCAAGCCGATCGCACTCGCCGCGGCGTCGGCCACCGCCCCGTGCTCCGCCAGCACCGCAACCACCCGGGCATGGCCGATCCCGGGGTTGATCCGCGTCCTTCCCGTCGAGGCGTAGAAGGCGAACGGGCCACCGGCCTCGATGCGCACCCCGATCCCCGGCCGCCCCCTGCCCATCGGCGGCTCGACGACGAAGGTCTGAGGCCTGCGGTGCATGGCGAACGTGTCCCCCTCGGTCGAGACGATGACCTCCCGCGCGTACTCGCTCAGGTCCCGGGCCACCGCCTCGGCCATGGCACCCGGCAGGGTGAGCATCGGGCCGACGCCTGCCGCCTCGGCGGCGTCCCCCATGGCCCGGACCACCTTCGGAGCCCCCGGGCCGACCGGCTGCGGGACGAACGACGTCTTGAACGCGGCGTGCCCGGCGATGTACGCCTCGAGCTGCTCCCAGTGCTTGAGGGCGATGATGCGGGACTGGTCGCGGATGTTATCCACCGCGCCGATGCGAAGCTGCAGCGTGCCGACCTGGAGCTCGAAGAAGGTCAGCGTGTCGGACCGGAGCCGCTGGAGGATCCCCATAGGCTATGCCGGCACCCGGTCCATCTAGCGGATCCGGTCGATCGTGCCGCCTCCCAGGACCTCCTCGCCCCGGTAGAAGACGGCGGCCTGACCGGGCGCCGCCGGGGCCTGCGGCTCGTCGAAGCGAAAGGTCCACGTGCCCCCCTCTGCCCCAAGAGGACCCCGGCCCCCCTCTGCCCCAAGGGGACCCCGGCCTTCCTCTGCCCCAAGGGGACCCCGGCCTTCCTTGCGCTCCAGGGTCCCCGGCGCTTCCGGCCCCCGGTAGCGCGTCATGACGGCGGACCGCAGGACCTCGGGGCTGTCCCCCCCCACGAACGACACCGCGGACAGGTCCATCTCGGCGATCCGGTGCTCTCCCGCGGGGGCCACGACGACGGCGTTGTCGGAGGACCGGACCTCCCGCACGTACAGGGGCAGCCCCACCCCCACGCCGAGGCCTCGTCGCTGTCCCACCGTGTAGTGCGCAAAGCCCCGATGGGTGCCGATGCGCGTGCCGTCGGCAGTCAGGATCGGCCCGGGCTGGGACCCCTCGGGCACCGCCTCGTCGAGGAAGGGATGGACCTTGCCGCCCGGGACGAAGCAGATCTCCTGGCTCTCGGGCTTGCGGGCGGTGCGGAAGCCGAGGGAGGCGGCGATCTCCCGGATCTGGGCCTTCGAGTACCCGCCCACCGGGAAGTGCGCCCAGGCCAGCTCCTCCTGGTCGAGCATGTAGAGCACGTAGCTCTGGTCCTTGGCGGCATCGCGGGCGCGCAGCAGGCGGCGCCGCCCCGGTTCCCCGTCGACCCGGGCATAGTGGCCGGTGGCAAGCGCCTCGGCCCCCACCGCCCGGGCCCGGTTGGCGAGGGCCGAGAACTTGATCGACCGGTTGCAGGTCACGCACGGGTTCGGCGTACGCCCCTCGGCATACGCGGCGACGAAGTCGTCGACCACGGTGCGGGCGAACTCCTCGGCGAAGTTGAAGACGTAGAAGGGGATGTCCAGCACCTGGGCCACCCGCCGGGCGTCCTCCGCGGCGTCGAGCGAGCAGCACCCGCTCTCGTTGTTGGCAGCGGGGCCCGACCAGAGCTTCAGCATGATCCCGACGACGTCCCAGCCGGCGTCCTTCATGAGCGCGGCCGCGACCGAGGAGTCCACGCCCCCGGACATGGCCACGACGGCGGTGCGGCTCATCGCCGGGCTGGGACCGAGGCGGGTGCGATCGTGCGGAGGCGGTCTACGACGGCGGGCAGCACCTCGAGGACGGTGTCCACGTCGTCTGGCGTCGTCGCCCGGCCCAGCGACAGCCGCAGAGACCCGTGGGCAAGTTCGGGGCGGACCCCCATCGCCATCAGCACGTGCGACGGCTCGAGGGACCCCGACGTGCATGCGGATCCGCTGGACGCCGCGATCCCCTTGGCATCGAGCATGAGCAGGAGGGACTCCCCTTCGACCCCGTCGATACAGACGTTGACGGTGCCGGGGACGCGGGGAGCTCCGGCCCCGTTGACCTTCACCCGGTCGATGGTGCCCACGATGCCCTCCTGCAGGCGATCCCGCAGGGCGCCGAGGCGGATCGCCTCCTCCACGACCTCGGCGGCAGCGATCTCTGCCGCGGTGGCCATACCGACGATGCCGGCCACGTTCGGCGTCCCGGACCGCAGGTCCCGCTCCTGGCCGCCCCCGTGCAGGATCGGCTCGAGCGCGGTCTTGCGGCGCACGTACAGCGCGCCCGTTCCTTTCGGGCCGCCGATCTTGTGGGCGGCGAACGAGGCGAGGTCGACCTCGAGTTCCCCAAGGTTCAGCAGGACCTTGCCGAGTGCCTGGACCGCATCGGTGTGGAAGAGGGCCCGGGAGCGCTGGCGGGTGATGCGGAGGGCCTCTGCCAGCGGCTGGACCGTGCCCACCTCGTTGTTGGCGAGCATGATCGACACCAGCACCGTCTCGGGGCCGAGGGCGGCGCTCAGGGCGTCGAGGTCGACGACCCCCTCGGCGTCGACCGGCAGGAAGGTGACCCGGAACCCCTGCTTCTCGAGCCACTCCGCAGCGTGGAGCACTGCGTGGTGCTCGACCGCGGTCGTGATGACGTGGTTGCCCGTGCTGCGCATCGCCCGGGCCCGGAAGGCGGCTCCCTTGAGGGCAAGATTGTCGGCTTCAGTCCCCCCGGCCGTAAAGATGATCTCGCCGGGAGCGGCACCGATGGCGCCGGCCATGCGCTCCCGCGCCTCCTCCAGCCCCTTCTTGGCGTCCCGGCCCACGGCATACACGCTGGAGGGGTTCCCGAACGTGCCACGCAGGAACGGCAGCATCGCCTCGACCACCTCGTCGAGTACCGGCGTCGTGGCCGCGTAGTCCAGGTAGCGCATGCCCCCATCATACGGGCGTGTGTACCCGGGCCCGGCGCGGGTAAGAGGCATGTATGAAAAAGCTCAAGAAGAGGATCCTGAAGCGGGCGAAGTCCATCCGACGGCCCCGCACGCCTGCAGTCAGCTCCAAGCGCACCAAGATCCGGCTCGGCTCCTTCATGGGGATCCTGGCGATCCTCGCGGCCAGGAAGTGGCGCCGGTCGCGGCGCCCGGCTCGGGCGCTGATCAACAAGCAGGGCGTCGGCCCCGCCCACACGAAGGGCGTGCCGAAGGCCGAGGAGCGCGGGATGAAGTACGGCCACGTCGAGGACGGGCACGCAGCGGGCCGGCCCATCGGGAGCATCAGCCCAGCCTGAGAGCGGAACGCCGAGCCGAATGCCGACCGAATCCGGTCGAACGGAGGGCAGCGCAGGCCGGCCGCAGGGGCCGCTTGATCGGACCACCGAGGTCCGGAAGAACCCGCGCGTATGCGAGCCTGTTGCAAATCACTCAGGCGACCGTCCCCACCCACTCGGCGCCGTTTTTTCGAGGGGGTGATGCCGGGCGTGGGCGGAACGTTCACGACCCGCTCGTTCTCACGGAGCGTGGTCTTCCAGGCTTCAGAGCGCCCACCCTAAGACCAAATCGTCCAGTTTCCCATGGGCCTGACTGTTTCTTTGAGTATAGAATGGCGTAGAGCGACGCTTTGTACTCAAAGAATGCCAGCGGGTCGTCGCTTAAGCTCGGAAGCCACCACGCACAGTGGCGACCTGGGAATCAGTCAACGTGCCCCACGACCCCGCCCTTCAATCCCTGGTACGCGGCCGCCGCGCCGTCTATGCCCTCTACGAGGAGCAGCCTGCGTCGTCGGCGCTCGAACTGGCCGAGGAGGCAATCGGCGCGGGAAAGGGCGGTCCGTGCGCGGGTGTCGCCAAGGGCCACGGCGCACGGGCGCAGGCGCTCGCCCTGCTCGGCCGCCACGACGAGGCCCGGCACGCGCTCGGGGACCTCGATGATGTCTTTGGCCGCCTGCCGGAGGCCACCGTTGCCGACAGCCTGTCCGAGTGGGGGTGTCCCGAGCAGTGCCTGCGCTTCGTCCAGAGCTGGGTCACCTCCCATGCCGGCCGCCTCGACGAGGCCGCCGCGGCGCAGGACGCCGCCCTCGCGCTCTATCCGGCATCGCAGTTCGTTGACTCGGCCCTCGTCGAACTGCAGCGTGCGATGTGCATCGTCGCCGCCGGGGACCCGAGCGAGGGAGCCCGGCACACGGTCCGCACGCTCCAGGCCCTCCCTCCGGGCTTCCGCGACAACGCCCTCATCCGCCGGACGGCCGCACTCGCGCTCGGCGCTGTCCCAGAACGGGCGCGCACCCTGCCGGCGGTCGCCGAGGCCCGGGAGCTGATCGCGCTGCCGCCGGGACAGTCGTAACCCGCAACACCACCCCTGGCGTTCACCCACCACGACGCTCGACCGGAGGCCGCTCATCCCTGGCTCCTGACCAGGGACGGATCGCCTAGAAGGCCTCTGCGGCCTTGCGCTGGGTGCCCGTCTGCATGCGGTAGCTGCTGGATACCGACGCCGCGATCGGCAGCGTGATGGTGAACGTCGTCCCGACCCCGACGGTCGAGGCGACCTCGATCCGGCCGTTCATGGCCTTCACCAACGAGGCAGCGATCGCAAGACCCAGCCCCGCACCGCCCGGGGACTCCGAGCGTGCCTTGGCGCCGCGGTAGAGGCGCTCGAACACGTGCGGGAGGTCCTGGGGGCTGATGCCCGGGCCTCGGTCCGCCACCTCGATCAGTACCAGGTTGCCCTCGGCGCGGCCGGTCACCGAGATCGGGGCGTTACGGCCGTGGCGAACCGCGTTGGTGATGAGATTGGTCAGCACCTGCAGCAGGCGGTCGGCGTCACCGAGCACGCACAGCTCCGGGGCCACCTGGACCCGGACGTCGCCCGAGGCGAGCATCCCCCGCAGCAGCGCCTCGCCGACGACCAGCTCCACCTCGACGGGGTCCCGCGCCAGCGACATCCCCTCGTCGAGGCGGGCCAGCAGCAGGAGGTCCTCCACGATGAGACCCATCCGGTCCAGTTCCTCCATGGCGATCGACATCGACCGGCGGCCGGGCAGGCTCTCGACGTCCATCGCCAGCAGCTCGAGCTGCCCGCGGACGACGGTCATCGGGGTGCGCAGCTCGTGGGAGGCGTCGGAGAGGAAGCGGCGCTGTGACAGGAAGGCCTCCTGGAGCCGCCCCAGCATCCGGTCGAACCCCTCGGCGAGCCGACCAACTTCGTCCCGGGGGCGGCGGCCGCTCAGGCGTTTCGAGAGGTCGTCGGTCTCCTGGATGGACTCCACCTCCTGCGACATCTCCTGGAGCGGCCGGAGGGTGCGCCGGACGGCCACCAGGCCCAGCACCGTGGCGAAGGCGAGCCCGATGGCACTCGCGAGCGCGATGCCCTTCAACAGGTTCCACACGCTGTGGTTCACGACGTTGGACTGGGCGGCGCCGACGACGAGCACCCCCGCGACGTCCTCGTTGGGCGCCTGGATCGGCACGCGCAATGCCCGGACCGACGCCCCGTTCTGCGACTTGAGGTTCAGCCATTTCGAGCTGGTGGAGTTCAGCAGCGGATGGATGACCGGGGCGAGCGCGGACGCCAGGTCGTAGGCACCGGAGGGGACCAGGATCCGCGGCGACGCCCCGTTGCGGAGAGCGACGAATCCCCCCTCGCCCTGGGGAAACGAGGCGTTGGACAGCCAGACGGTGGTCGAAGTGACGATGGCGACATCGGGCGGAGTGCCCAAGGAGAGCTCGTGCGTCACGGCAGCCGGCACCTTGACCTGGAACGACTTGGCCAGGGCGTTGAGCTGGTTGTCGACCTGCCCCGTCACCTGGTTCCGGGTGAACTGGAGCGCCAGGCCGGCGACGACGAGCAGGGTCGCCGTGACGAGCATCGCGTAGATGCTGGCAATGCGGAACGAGAGGGCCAACGCCCTCTTGGTGTGCCGAGACCGGCCCCGCCTCACGGCAGTCACATCACCCCTTGTTCCCCCCTCTTTTTCCTCTCGTGGCCCGCTCCTACGGAGCGTCCCACGAGCCAGGGAGGATCGCAGCTTACCCCCCTGCGCCGGGTGACCCGGCGCGGTTTCATCTGGCGGCGGTACGGCCCTCGGCCAGGGACTCATCCGGAACGACGAAGCGGTACCCGAGGCCGCGGACGGTCTCGATGAAGTCTGCGCCGATCTTCCGGCGCAGGGCCGCCACGTAGACCTCGACCACGTTCGATCCCGGGTCGAAGTCTACCTTCCAGACGAGCTGGAGCAGCTTGCGGCGTGAGAGTACCTCGCCCTGATGGCGCAGCAGGCTTGCGAGCAGGGTCAGCTCCCGGGCGGACAGGAGGACCTCCCTGCCGTGCAGGGATGCCCGGTGGGCGGCGAGGTCGACGCTGAGGGGACCGGCCCGCAGCGTCGTTCCCTCCTCCGCGACGCCGCGGATGCGGGCGCGGATGCGGGCGGCGAGCTCCTCGACCGAGAAGGGCTTGGTCATGTAGTCGTCAGCGCCGGCGTCGAGCCCCCCCACCTTGGAGGTGGTGTCGTCCAGCGCGGTCAGGAGGATGACG
>DASPZW010000014.1:0-2388 GCA_035636055.1 Actinomycetota bacterium | reverse complement strand
GACCCGCCCCAGGCCGACCGGCCGTCGCCGTAGATGCCGCTGAGGAGGTAACCGCCGCGGTGGTAGTAGGCGCCGTTGCCGCCCCAGTACCCGCCCTGCCCGCGGTCCCCGGAGCGGCGGGCAAGGGCAACCAGGAAGATGAAGAACGCCCCGAAGAGCGCAATGACGCCCAGGACAACCGCCGGGCTCGTGTGGTGGGAGGCCGGGGGCGCATATGCCGCCGGAGCGGGCCGGGGAAAGACGGGAGCTGCGAAGGTCCCCCTCGTTGCGTCGGTGATGGCGGTGAGCGCCACCGAAACCCCGCCGACGTAGTCACCAGCCCGGAAGCGGGGCGCTACGTCCTGGGCCAGGATGGCGCTGGCGCGGGCATCGGTGAGCGTTGCGCCAAGGCCCGAGCCCACGGTGATCCGGTCGAGGTGCGGGCGCACGAACACCAGGAACAGCACCCCGTTGTTGCGATCCTTCTGGCCGATCCCCCAGGCGTTGAATGCGTCCTGGGCGAAGGCCTCGATGCTCTGGCCCGACGGCAGGTCGCTGTCGATCCACACGACGACCTGCGTCCCCGTCTGCTGGTCGAAACCCTGCAAGGCGGCGTTCATCGCCGCGGCGCTGCCGGCATCCAGCACGCCGGCATGGTCGGTGACGTAGCCGGTCGGGGCCGGTGGGGCGGCCAGACTGGCGGCGGCCAGACCGACGGCGGCCGGACCGGCGGCTGCGATGGCCAGCAGGAGCAGGGCCGCGGTGCTAAACAGTCGCAACGTGCGGTTCACCACGCTCGTCATGCCCTTCCTACTCGGGTGGCTTGGCCCTAAGGAAATGATTGAACCACAGAGTGGGCAGCGGAGCGAGGACTGCTCATTCGGCGTTCTCAGCCCTCCAGTCCGTCCAGGGCCGGGGCTGCTCGCCTGCGATCTGCCGGACGAACTCCCCGAGGTACCACCGGCGGAACGCCAGGGCCTCGGGAGGCGTCACGAGCGTCAGGAGGTGCTGGCCGGCCCGGCAGTAGTCGTCTGCCTCGTCCACGAGGGCCTCGAGGCGGACGCAGGCCTCCGAGGCCTCGGCCGGGAGACCTCTGCCGCCGAGCTTGCCTCGGCAGCGGCCAGCTCGGCGTCGGTGCCTGCGGTGAAGCCGGAGAAACGCTCCTTGAGCTCGTCTGCCAGTTCCAGGAGCCGGGTGGGGACGCCGTGGTGATCGGACTCGCTGAGCCGGATGAGAGTGAACTCGCGCATCAGGGCGTCGCCGTGCTCCCTCGCGCGCTGGAGAACCGGCACGGGCATCGAGAGGATGCGGACCTCGACCAGGTCCGGAGCCCCGCTCACCGGGCGCTCACGCTGCTGCCCTCGCCCGGACTTCCGGGGCCGGCTCCCGCCGTCCGGCCGTTGGGGGCGGGGCCCCCAGCCCGCTGAGATCCACTTGGATCCCGCCGGGGGTCGGCGCTGGCTCGCCCCCGGCCGTGTCGATCTCGAACCACACGACCTTGCCGGTGCCCAGGGCGTCGCTCCCCCACCGATCGGCCATGTGCCCGACGAGGTGCAGGCCGCGCCCCGTCACCGACGTCGGGGAGTAGTTGCGCTGGGTCGGCACCCCGACGCCGTTGTCCCGGACCTCGACCCGCAGGGTCGTGCCGAGCGTCACGTCGACCACGACGTCCCCCGTGCCGTACAGGAAGGCGTTCGTGACCAACTCGCTCACGGCGAGCACGGCCCGCTCGGTCAGGTCGGAGCGCTGCCAGGAATCCAGTGCCCTGGTCAGGAGTCGCCGCGCCTGGGAGGGCGCGTGAGGGCCGGCGGCCAGGATCTCGGTGGCGGTGCGCTGTTCCACGGCGGGGAATCTACAACGACTTGCCGCCGAGGCGGCGCATGGCCACGACGGCAACGTCGTCGGAAGGCTGGAATCCGACGGTTCTGTGGATCACTTCGTCCACCAACTTGTCGAGCGGCGCGCCGGCAGCGAGGTTCGACAGGCACGCTGCCAGCTCGTCCATGGCCTCGTCGACGGGCATCTGCGGGCCAAGCAGGCCGTCGGTGTAGAAGAGCATCACGCCGCCCGGGGGGAGCAACGAGTGCATCTCGGGCCGCTCTGCCGGGCCTGCCCCGAGCGGGGGGCCGTTGTCCATCGGCATGTGGCCGACGGAGACCCCGTCGCCGATGAGGGGCGGCGGGTGCCCCGCGCTGGCCAGGACCACCCCGCCTGTCGCCGGGCAGACGCTAGCCACCGCGACCGTCACCATCCGCTCGATGCCCACGTCCAGCAGGAAGCGCTCCGCAAACTCCAGCACCTTGGACGGGCGCTCGCCCCGGCTCGCCTCCGCCCTAATGACGCTGCTGACGCGCCCCATCACCGCCGCCGCCTGGCCGTCATGGCCCTCGACGTCACCGACGACGACCT
>DASPZW010000013.1:0-5929 GCA_035636055.1 Actinomycetota bacterium | reverse complement strand
TACCCGCCCCGCACCGTCTACGTCGCTCCGGCCTGAGCCCCGGAAGAAGGAGGTACTGCAATGAGTCCGTTCGTTGTCATCGGTGCCGGAGTTGTCGTGGTGCTGGTGTTGTTCTTCCTGCTGTTCCGTGCGATGTGGCGGGTCGCCGAGCCGAACGAGGCCCTCATCATCTCGGGCTTCCACCAGGATGCGGTGGAGGGTGTCGCCGAAAGCCTCGGCTTCAAGATCGTGACCGGCAAGGGCGCCCTGGTGATGCCGGGCATCCAGCGGGTCCGCTACCTCTCGCTGGACGCCAACGAGACCGAGCTCGACATCACCTGCGTTACCACCCAGGGCATCCCGGTCAGCGTCAAGGCTGTCGTGATCTACAAGGTCGGCGACGACTTCGCCTCGATCTCCAACGCCGCACGCCGCTTCCTCGACAAGACCCAGATCGAACTCGAGCAGAAGATCAAGAACGTTTTCGAGGGCCACCTCCGCTCCATCGTCGGCGGGCTCACCGTCGAGCAGATGATCCGCGAGCGCGAGGCGCTGACCGAGGCCACCCGGCGCCACTCCGGGGAGGAGATGCAGAAGCTCGGGCTCGTGATCGACTCCCTGCAGATCAAGGAGATCGACGACACGACCGGCTACATCAAGAACCTCGCGGCCCCCCACGCCGCCGAGGTGCAGAAGCAGGCCCGCATCGCCCAGGCCCAGGCCGACCGGGAGGCCACCGAGCAGGAGCAGCAGGCCGAGGCGCTGAAGGCGGCCGCCCGCCGGGAGACCGAGATCAAGAAGGCGGGCTTCCAGGCCGAGATGGACCGGGCCCAGCGAGAAGCCGCCCAGGCCGGCCCGCTCGCCGAGCAGATCGCCACCCAGAAGGTGGTCATCGAGAAGACCAAGGTCGCCGAACTCGAGGCCGACCGGACCGAGCAGCAGCTCCAGGCCGAGGTGCGCAAGCCCGCCGACGCCGAGGCCTACCGCCAGCGCACCCTGGCCCAGGCCGACCGTGACTCCCGCATATCCCGGGCCGAGGCGGCGGCGAAGGAGACGGAACTCGCCGCTGCGGCGGCGGGGCAGCGGACCAAGATCGAGGCAGCCGCCAACGCCGAGAAGGTCAGGGTCGAGGCGGAGGCTCAGGCGGGCTCGGTCCAGGCGGTCGGCAGGGCCGAAGGCGAGGCACGCCGGGCACGGGGTCTCGCCGAGGCGGACGCCATCCGGGCGCAGGGCCTTGCGGCGGCCGATGCGGTGAAGGCCCGCGCCGAGGCGCTTGCTGTCAACCAGGACGCCGTCATCGCCCAACAGCTCGCCGAGCATGCGGTCGACATCGTCGCCGCCGCCGCCAAGCCCGTGGGCGACATCGACAACCTCATGGTCTTCAACGGCACCGAGGGCGTCATGAACGCCGTGATGCAGTCGATCAGCAAGGGCTTCGCCGCCCTGCAGGCGCTGCGAGCGCAGCTGAACATCCCGGTCAGCGGCAACGGGGCCGGGCCCACCTCGAACGGCAGGGAAGCAAGCGGCAGGGACAAGGCCTCCGACGGCTCGGCCCCGACCCCGGCGGTCAGCCGGGAGGCTTGATGGGGCTGATCCGGCGACTCTTGCTCCTCCGCCACACCAAAGCCCACAGGGCGCACGCGGCAGGCCGGCCAGACGATCCGGCCGCCGCGTTCGATCTCGCCCATCAACGCCAGCTCCGGGCCCTCCAGCAGCTCCGGGCCAGCGCCGCCCAACTCGTCGCTTCGGGCAAGCGGCTTGAGGTCCAGCTGGATCAGCTCCGCCGCCGGCGGACCCGGCTCGAGGAGCAGGCTCGCTCCTTTCTGGCGGAGGGCAGGGAGGGGCAGGCGGTCGAGGCCCTGACCGAGGCCCAGACGATGGACCGCCAGGTGGAGGAGGTACAGGGGCGGGTGCACCAGTTGGCGGAGCTCCGGGGCCAGCTCGAGGCGACCGGCCGCCGCATGGAAAGCCGGGTCGTGGCGATGCGGGCGCAGGCGGAGACCCTGCGCGCCCAGTACGGGGCGGCCCAGGCGGCCGCGGCGGCGGGCGAGGCGGTGGCCGGGCTCGGGCCGGAGGACAGCCAGCTCGAGCTGCTCGTGCAGCAGGCCCGGGACAAGATCCTCTGGAACCAGGCCCGGGCCGAGGCGGTGGGCGAGTTGCTCGAGCGGGGGACGCTCGGCGGCGTCGGTGAGATCGGCAGCGTCGCCAAGCGCCTGGAGGCTGCCGGGGACCCCGAACGGGTGCGGGCCCGGCTGGCGGAGTTCAAGGCCGAGCTCGGCCCGGCGCCAGCCCCCCGAGCCGACTCCGGGTCGCTCCCGCCGGCCAGCGGCTAGCTTCGTCCCGGCTCTGCGCCTTCTCGGCCACCTGAGCCACGCATACCGTGGTTGACGTGACCGAGAAGGGTCGGGGCTCGCCTCAGGTGGCGGTCAGGGTCAGTGCGGAGTAGATCCGGCCCAGGAAGCGGCTCGGGATCGTCCGCAGGAGGCGGGTCTCCACGAAGCCCGTGCGGGCAGCCAACCCCTCCCAGGTGCGGTAGGAGACGGGATAGGGGACCCAGGTGTTGCCGCT
Source organism: Actinomycetota bacterium (assembly GCA_035636055.1). Lineage (GTDB taxonomy): Bacteria > Actinomycetota > CADDZG01 > JAHWKV01 > JAOPZY01 > JAOPZY01. Next base: position 3,382 of record DASPZW010000013.1, on the reverse strand, counting down.
GTCGCTGTCGTACTCGACGAGGAGCAGGCGGCCGCCGGGGCGCAGGAGGCCGGCGACCTGCTTGAGGACCGGGTCCTTGTCCTGCACGAAATGCAGCGAGTTCGCCATGAGCACGCCGTCGACGGCGGGAAGCTCGAGGGCTGCAGTGAAGTCGGCATGCCGGTACTCCACCGACACCTGCGGGAACTGGGCGTCCAGGGCCTGGCGCTGGCGCACCAGCGCCACCTCGTCCTGGTCCACCGAGTGGATGACGCCACCGGGTCCGAGGAGGTCCGCCAGAGCGAGGGTGAAGGCGCCCTTCCCCGAGCCGAGGTCGGCCCAGACCGCGCCCGCGCCCTCGACCCCCTCCCGCAGCAGCATCACGTGGTCCCGGTGTTCCACACGGCCTCCTGTCGGTCGCTGATTGGGTAGTGACGGTAACCGAGATCGCAGGTGGCGTATCGTTCCCAGCATGGCATCGGGACCCCTTGCGGTCGTCGACTGGCGGCGGCGGACCGCTGCGCTGTACGCGCGGGTCCGTGCCGAACCCGACCCCGAGGTGGCCCACGCCCGATGGTGCGCCGAGCGGGCCGAGATGCTGCGCCTCCATCCGGCCTCGCCGGTGCCGGCCGAGGAGCGGGCCGGCTACCCGGGACCGCCGGTGGCTGGCTACGACCCCGGGCTTCGTTTCGAGGTCGAGATCGAGCCAGCCGAGCCGCAGCGCCTCGAGGTCCCGACCGGGACCGACGGCGTCGTCCCCTTCGAGCGCTTGGGCCGGGTGCACCTGCCCGGCGTCGGCAGCCTCGACGTGTGGTGGCTGGCTTCCTACGGGGGCGGTCTCTTCGTCCCGATCAAGGACGCGCTCGCCGGGGCCGAGACCTACGGTGGGGGCCGCTACCTCATCGACACGGTCAAGGGGGCCGACCTCGGCGGAGCGGACGCCCTGGTCGTCGACCTCAACTTCGCCTACAACCCCTCCTGCGCCTACGACCCGGCCTGGGCCTGCCCGCTCGCGCCGCCGGGCAATGTGGTCACCGTTGCGGTCCGAGCCGGTGAGCTGTACCCGGGGGAGTGAGCTGTACCCGGGGGAGTAAGATCCCCTCCTTGTGATCCGCCACAGAACCGCCGGCAACGTTCTGGCTCCGCTCCTGGTGGCCGCGTTGCTCGCCGCCTGCTCGCACACCAACCCGTCCAGCCTGCCCCCCGGCCCCCAGCTCCTCCAGCAGTCGGGCCAGGCCATGGCCGACGTCACGAGTGCCCACGTCGAGCTCACGTTCGATGGCTTCCTCTCGAGCCTCATCAGCTCGGCGCAGGGTGACGTGACCAGTGACGGCAAGGCGAATGGCAGCTTCGTCCTGGGCGGCACCGAGTTTCCCTTCCGCCTCCTCAAGGGCACCTTCTATCTCAAGCCTCCCACTGGCGCGTGGGTGAGCTCGCCGCCGCCGTACGACCCCGCGGCCCTCCTCGACAAAACCAACGGCCTCCCGTCGCTGCTGACCAAGGCGACCGGCGGCCAGACGCAGACCACCGAGTCGGCCGGCGGTGTGGACGCCTACCGGGTGACGGCGAGCATCCCCACGGAGCTGATCAAGGGCCTCACCGACCTGGCAGCGGGGCAGGACACCCTGAAGGCGACGGTGTGGATCGCCACCAGCGACAACCGGCTGGTGAAGTTCCGCATCCCGTACCGGGCCAAGGACGCGACCGAGGACACCGTGCTGACCGGGACCATCACGCACTTCGGCGTCCAGGTCAGCGTCACACCCCCGGTGTAGGGCAGCGCCCGTGATCCGCGCATGAGCGACGTGGCGGAACGGCGCGCTCGGCGCCTTGCCACCGGCGCCTCCGGCACCGCGGTGCTGCTCGCCTCCCTCGACGCCTACGTGGTCGTGGCGATCCTGATCGACATCGTCGGAGACCTCAACATCCAGCTCAACCACCTCGAGCGGGCGACGCCCATCATCACGGGGTACCTCCTGGGCTACGTTGCCGCCATGCCGCTGCTCGGGCAGCTCTCCGACCGCCTCGGCAGGATGCGGGTGCTGCAGGGATCGCTTCTGGTCTTCGCCGCAGGCTCCGCAGCCTCCGCCCTCGCCCACAGCCTGGCGGTCCTCGTCGCCGCCCGGGTCCTCCAGGGGGCGGCGGCCGGGGCCCTCCTGCCCGTCACCTTCGCAGTGATCGGCGACCAGTGGGACGTCCAGCACCGCCCGGTGCCGCTCGGGATCGTCGGCGCCATCCAGGAACTGGGCAGCGTCCTCGGGCCGCTCTACGGGGCGCTGCTGGCTGCCGCCATCGGGTGGCGGGGACTGTTCTGGGTGAACATCCCTCTCGCCGTCGCCGCAGCCGCCGTCATCGGGCTCACCCGGCCGGGCCGTGGGCCGCGACCCGACCAGAAGGTGGACGCCGTCGGCGGGGCCCTCCTTGCCCTCGCGCTCGCCCTGATCATCGTCGGCCTCTACAACCCGGACCCGGCGGCAGGGGTCCTCCCGCCCTGGGGCCGCTGGACGGTGGGGCTCGGCTTGGTCGGGCTCGCCGCGTTCGCCGTGTGGGAGCGTCGCTCCCCGGTGCGCCTTGTCGCCCCCGGCCCGGGCCTCGGGCGCCAGTTCGGCGCCACGCTCTCCACCAGCTTCCTCTCGGGCGTGGCGCTGATGGTGACCCTGGTCGACGTGCCCCTGCTGGCCCAGACGCTGTACGGCAAGGACGCGCTCGGCGCCGCGCTCCTCCTCTCGAGGTTCCTGGTGGCGCTCGCCCTGGGAGCGCTGCTCGGGGGGATCCTCGCCCGGCGGGTGGGGGAGCGGCCGGTGGCCTTCGGGGGCCTCCTGGGCGCCACCGGCGGGTTCCTGCTGGTGGGAAGCTGGCCCCTGCAGGTGCTCGCCGCCCACCACCACCTCGGCCCGCTCGTGCTGCCGCGCCTCGACGCCGACCTCGTGCTGGCAGGACTGGGCCTCGGACTCGTCGTGGCGCCGCTGGCTTCGGTGGCGCTCCGGTCATCGAGGGGCGAGGACCACGGGGCTTCCTCCGCCGCCGTCGTGGCGGCCCGCATGATGGGCATGCTCATCGGCATCGGGGCGCTCGCCGCCTGGGGGCTCCACCGGTTCCAGATCCTGACCGCCCACCTCACCTTCCCGGCCCTGCCGTTCGGGAGCCTCGGCGGGACCGCCGACCCGGCGTTCCAGGCCAAGGTTGGCGCCTACACGCACGGCGTGCGCCTGGCCCTCCACACCGAGTACGGGGAGATCTTCCGTATCACGGCGGTCATCTGCGCCGTGGGCGCCCTCTTGGCGCTGGCCCTGGGCCGCCGTGCCGGGCGAGGGGTCCGGGAGGGAGCAGCCCCGTGACCGACGGTCCGTACGTGCTGCAGCCGATCGGCTGGATCGAGTCTCCGTTGGTGGACCGTGACGCG
>DASPZW010000012.1:0-3539 GCA_035636055.1 Actinomycetota bacterium | reverse complement strand
CGCATAAGGCAGCGCCGCCGCATCTGGCCCCGCGCGTTGCGCCCACCACGGGAGAAGAAGCGTTTTCCCTTTCGGGCACGCCACCTGCATGGCGGCCAGGAAATGCTTGGTGATGCTCTTATCCATGAGGGCCCTACTCGCGGAGGACGGGTCGATGCCCAGGTCGCCGAGCCCGGTCATCCGGCAGGTGCCGTTCCGGTAGGTGATCCGCGTCGCGAAACCGCCGGGCGCGACCTCAATGCTCTCCACCTCCGTCAGAGCACCATCACGATGGAGCTCCAGCAGCGTTTGGGTCATTCGGGACATGTGGAGGTCAGGGCCTCAGGAGACGTTCTTGAACGTGCTGCCGATGAGGTTGATGAGCGCGTCGGGCCCCACCTGGACCGTTCCGTGGAAGGGGTTGTTCAAGTCCACGACGAAGCCCAGCGTGGCGATGGTCAGGGCGCAGAACAGCCCGTAGAGGACGAGGTCGCGTGTCTTGTGCAGCGAGCCGCTCAGCGGGATCCCGATCAGCATGAGGATGGCGAGCACAATGATGCCGTCGATGAGGATGGGGGGGATCCCGCCGGAGATCGCAATGTCGCGCCGGGTGCGCCTGGCCTCGAACAGGTTGGCGACCTCGGTCAGCTCATTCGGGTAAAGGGCCTGCTCCTTGGCAGTCACCGGGGTGTAGTTGAGCACGTCCTCGCGGATGGCCCGGAGCGCCGCTGAGCCCTCCGGGCCGATCTGGTGGCGGCCAAGCAGTGGCCAGTCCTTGCTCACCATGATCGTGGCGTAGCTCCGGAGCAACCCATGCAACTGGCTGTGCTCGGGCTCGGGGAGGGCGTGGGCATACCACCAGAGCTCTCCGAGGCTGTTCGCCTCCTTCGAGGCCGCGGTGCCGGCAGTCCCGATCGTTGACGTCTCGGCGCTGACGGCGATGCCAAGGATGAAGGCGAAGATAAAGACGAGGCCCGCGAGCATAACGGTGACATCTGCGGGACCTTCCGGATGGAGCCTCTCGGGCAGGTAGTGGGTCGACGCCCAAGCGAAGTAGGCCAGGATGCCGCCCCCGAGGATGCCCGGCAACAGTATCTTGATGAAGGGCACAGAACCTCGACTCCCCGGAGGCAGACTCGCAAGAAACCAGAGTCTCGTTGCAAAAGGGGCTACGTCCCGGCTTTATATCATGTCAGTGAAGGGCTTCTATCAGGTCCGGAGCCAGTGCCCTGCCTGATCGGTTTGACGGCCGCCCATCATAAGTCGCGCACCGGGCGGCAGGGGTTGCCGACGGCCACGACCCGGGCGGGCAGGTCGCCGGTGACGACGCGGCACACGATGACCCCGCCGCCGAGCCAGGCACGTCGCCGATGGAGATGGGAGCTGCCGACTCCCACCCACTGCGGCGGACCGAGGCGTCGAGCGGGTGTGTCGCAGTCAGGAGCTGGCCGTCAATGTGTTTCGCCCTGGGTTTTGTGGAGACTCCGGCGGTTGGGTTTGATGCACTCTACCGGTCCTTCGTGTCCTTCGTGATGGCGCTGCCGAAGCGCTGCTGAGCGGCTTGCCGGGTGACGCCGAGAGCGGTCCCCAGCTCGCCCCAGGAGTGGCCCAGACGACGGGCGGCAGCCACGGAGTCGGCGAGCTCCTCCTCGGCAGCTCGGACCCGGCCCACGGCCGTCTCGACGGCAGCCAGCGCGTTCCAGTCGCGTCCTCGGACGAGGCTGCGGCCGACGATGCCCTTGCCCACGGTGGAGCGGCGGGCGTCGCACCTACGACACAGCGCCACCGCACCGTAGGCGACCACGGCCCGATGCTCGCAGTCGGGACGGCGGGCGGGGTCGCCGGCGTAGTAGCAGATGGCAGGGTCGTCAACCGGACTTGACGCTGCTCTGCTCATCGCAACGCCCCCTCGGCCGCCTTGGGATGGGTTGCTTCGAACTCCGCCGGCGGCACGCCTCCCGTGGCGGAATGGATCCTCCGGGTGTTCCACCAATCGACCCACGCCAGGGTCGCAAGCTCGACGTCGGCCACGCTGCGCCACGGTCCCCGGCGGTAGATCAGCTCGGCTTTGTACAGGGAGTTCACCGCCTCTGCCAGCGCGTTGTCGTAGGAATCCCCCTTCGAGCCGACCGAGGTCACCGCCCCTTCGGCGGCCAGGCGCTCGGTGTAGCGGATCGACAGGTACTGCACCCCCCGGTCGCTGTGGTGCACGAGGTCGTCCAGGGATTCGGCCCGCCGCCAGATCGCCATCTCCAGGGCGTCGAGGGCGAGATCGGCCCGAAGCGAGGAGGAGACCCGCCAGCCCACGATGAGCCGGCTGTAGGCGTCGATGACGAACGCGGTGTAGGCAAAGCCCGCCCAGGTCGCCACGTACGTCAGGTCGGCCACCCAGAGGCGGTCGGGAGCGGATGCGGTGAAGTCGCGTTTGACCAGGTCAGCGGGGCGTTCTGCGGGGGGTGCCGGCTTGGTGGTGCGAGGGCGCTTGCCCCGCACGACGCCCTCGATCCCGAGGGCGCCCATGAGCCGTGCCACGCGGTCCCGGCCGATGTCGACACCCTTGCGCCGCAGGGCGATCCAGATCTTCTCGGCCCCGTAGACCTCGTAGTTCTCTTTGTAGGCCTCGAGGATCTTTGCCTTCAGCTCCTCGTCCTCGATCGCCCGGGCCGAGGGGGGCCGGCTCCGGGCGGCGTAGTAGGTGGATGGGGCGATCGGCAGCTCCCTGCAGATCGGCTCGACCCCGTAGGCGCCTTTGTGTTCGTCAATGAAGACGATCATTTCGGCAGTCGCGGGTCCAGCTCCCGCGCAAAGAAAGTTGCCGCGGCGCGCAGGATCTCATTTGCCCGGCGCAGCTCCCGGACCTCCTTCTCGAGCTCGGCGATGCGCCGTCGATCCTCAGTCGTGGTGCCGGGCCGGACCCCGCCGTCCACGTCCGCCTGGGTCACCCACGAGCGCAGCGACTCGACCCCGACGCCGAGCTGGCCGGCCACCCGGGTGATCACGCCATGGCGCTCGCCGCCCTGAGCCTGGATGGTCTCCGCGACCATCCGTACTCCCCGCTCCTTCAGCTCAGACGGGTACCGCTTCTGAGAGCTACTGCTCTTCCCTGTTGCTGACATGGGCCTCTCCATCCTTTCCAAGCAATGGAGTCTCCATCAAACCCAGGGCAGTTCAATGTGCTCTGGGCAGGTACGCCCCAGTAGGACGGCCTTCTGACAGGAGTTCCGATAGGTAACTATTCAGGTCCGGGGTGACGCCTTGGGCGCTCGTGCCTCAGAATCGTGGCATGGCAAAGCCAACGGGCCGTTCCAGGTACGCCCTCGTGGTCCCGGGCCGGACCGACTCCCTCGTCGCCCCACCAACATGGGCGCGGCAGATCGGACGTAGCGCCGACGGTCAGGCGGTGACCCTGGCCATGGTTTTGGAGGACCAGCCAGCGTCCCGTCACGAGGATCTGATCGGTGAGCACCTTGAGGTGCTGGAGCAGATGATCGGGCTGGCGGATGCCGTGATGGCAGCCACTTCCCTGGAGGCTCCTGAGCGTCGGCCGGTGGGCTTCAACC
>DASPZW010000011.1:0-5213 GCA_035636055.1 Actinomycetota bacterium | reverse complement strand
GACGACCCCGAGGTCCTGTGCATGGGCCAGGTCCGTGATGGCCCCGACCACCCTCTCGGTACGGGCCTCGCTGCCCAGGGTTCTCGTGAACCGCTGGTCGATCTTGATCCCGGAGACAGGAAGTTCCCCCAACCGCGCCAGCGACGAGTAGCCGGTCCCGAAGTCGTCAATGACCACCGGACGCCCAGGGCGGTGATCCGCTTCAGCGCTGCCTGGGCGGTGTCGAGCCGCTGCATGACGGCGGTCTCGGTGACCTCGAGCACGAGCCGGTCCGGAGGAAGCGCCCGCCGGCGGAGCAGGGCCGCGACTTCGAAGGCGAATGCCGGATCGGAGAGTTGGACGACGGAGGCGTTGGCGGCGAAGTAGATGTTCGTCCCGCGCGACGCCCAGCCGGCGGCTTCGGTGACGACCTTGTCGAGAATCCGGAGGCCCAGCGCAACGATCAGGCCCGTCTCCTCCGCCAGGGGGATGAACTGGTCTGGGCTGATCGTCCCGCGGTCGGGGTGTTGCCATCGCACCAACGCCTCCCCTGCCCATTGCCGGGACCTGAGATCAAGGATGGGCTGGTAGTGCATGACGAACTCGTCGCCGGCGAGCGCCCGACGTAGCTCTGACTCGAGGGTCAGGCGGGTGAGCGCACGCTCCCGCAGGCCTTCGTCGAACATGGCATGCCGGGCTCGACCACGCTCCTTGGCTGCGAACATCGCAGCGTCGGCGTCCCTGACGAGCCCGTGGGCGTCCGCGGGGTGGTCGTTCAGCGCGAGCCCGATGGAGGCCGAGAGAAAAAACTCGCCCCTGTCCAAGACGAAGGGCTCAGCGAGCATGGATTCGATCTGCCGGGCAACGGCCACCGCCTTTGCCTCCGTCGCGTCGTCGATGAGGAGTGTGAACTCGTCGCCGCCGAAACGGGCGACGATGTGCCCCTCGTCCGTGAGGCGCCCCAACCTGTCAGCGATCTGGACGAGGATCCGGTCCCCGACCGGGTGGCCGAGGCTGTCGTTGATCCATTTGAAGCGGTCCAGGTCGAAGAACATCACCGCGACCCTCGAGCCGGGCTCGCCGAGGCGCTGCGTCAGTTGCTCCAGGAACCAGGTGCGGTTCGGTAGCCCCGTGAGCGGGTCGACCTTGGCCGCTGCCGTGAGTGCTTCCTCGCTCAGGCTGCGTTCGATCGCCAGCGCGGCGAGGCTCCCCGTCGTGGTGACGGTCTGGACCTCCGATTCGTCGGGTTGGTGGGGGTGCGCCCGGTAGGGGGCGAACGTGCCGAGCACCTCCCCGCCGCCGCTCGTGAGGGGATGCGACCAGACGGCCCGCAAGCCGTTGGCGGCGGCGAGCGCGAGGAAGGCATCGGTCAAGGGGTCGGTCACGATGTCGGTCACGACCACGACTTCCTTGCGTGCCGCTGCGGTGCCGCAGGCCCCCATGCCGACCGCGACAGGGAGGCCGTCGATCGCCTGACAGAAGGCGTCGGGCAGCGACGGGCCGGCGGCATGATGAAGGACGCGTTTGACCTTGTCGACGAGAAGGATCGAGCACCGAGCCCCGGGGTATCGCTGCTCGATGTCGGTGCAGATCAGGGTGAGCGTCTCCTCAAGCCCGTCGCCGCGGGCGATCCGCTCGAGGACATGCTGCTGGCCCGCCAGGTCCCGCTGCGCCCGCTCACGCCGCTCCTCGGCCTCCCGGCGAGCGGTGATGTCCTGGCAATAGCCGGCGAGCCGTTCTGCTGCGCCCTCGCGACGCGCCACGACCTCGCCACGCGCATGGACCCAACGGGTCCGCCCGTCGGGTAGCGCCACGCGGTACTCGTGCTCGTAGGGCCGCAGGGACTCGACGGTTGACCGTACCGCGGCACCGACGCGGTCCCGATCCTCGGGGTGCACATGGCCCAGGTAGTCGGCGAAGCGCGCGGGTCCGGCCCCCGGGTCGAGGCCGTAGATGCGGTACAGCCCGGCGGACCAGGTCACGGTGTCCGCTCCGACCTGCCAGTTCCACGACCCGACCTGGGCGATGCGCTGCGCCTCGCTCAGGTTTGCCTCGCTGGTGCGCAGCGCCTCTTCCGACCGCTTGCGCTCCGAGATGTCGCGCACCGTCGCCATGACGGCGGCACGTGTGGTGCCTCGGTGGGCGACAGGCTGATCTCGACGGGCACCATGCTCCCGTCAAAGCGTCGCAGGAGCAGATCCTTCCCGGCGCCCATCGCCCGGCGATGGGGAGCGTCCATGTACCTCTTGCGGAAGGCGGCGTGGTCCCCAAGGGCCGAGCCGGGGACCAGGATCTCGATCGTCTCGCCGATCAGGTCCTCACGCCGGTATCCCGTCAGGTGTTCCGTCTCCTGGTTCATGAGCAGGATGGCACCTGCCGTATCGACGACGATCAGGGCATCGGGCGCCTGCTCGAACAACGTGCGAAGCCGATGCTCAGAAACTTCGAGTGACGACTGGGCGCGGGCCAGATCGAGCATTTTCCCGACCTGGACCCCGATGTAGGAGACGAGGTCAAGCAGCGCCGTGTCGGGCTGGACGGCCTCCGGGGCGAAGAACTCCATGACCGCTTCGATGCCCTGGGAGCTGATGATCGGGAATCCAAAACCCGCCCCAATGCCGCACTCCAGCGCCACGGAAGACCGCGAGAAGTTCGAGTCGGTGCGGACATCTTCGATCCACACCGGCTGGCCCGAAGCGAAGATTCGGCCGGGAAGGCCGACACCCGGGGCCAACGATCGCCGCCGTGTCGCGTCGATGAACGCCTCGTGGCGTTCAGGCTCCTCAACGTGCCAGATGTTGCCCGACACGAGGACCGTGCGCTGGGCGTCGAACCTGAAGAGATGCCCGAGGGGCCATGCGGTGTAGCGGCAGACGAGGTCGAGAGCGTCCTGGAAGGCCTGGGCGCTGGTGGCTGGCGACGAGGCGGTGCCGGTTGGCCCGAGCAGGTGGACGATCGAGGCGGGGACGGCCTCCACCCCCGGCGTTGCGACGGCCGAATTGTTGGTTGCGGCGCCCTCTGTCTCGTTTGCCATGATGCCTGGAAGCCCTTCCCTGCCCATTATCTGCGAACCGGACAGGCGCGTCTAGCGCAGGATGCCCGGCTTGGCACCCCGAACGATGTGGGCAATCGCTTGGGGCGGGTCAGAGCATGGTTCGGTCAAGGGCCCCGACCGCCTCCCGAGCGACGGCCGGCAGGCCCGCCTCGTGCCCGTAGGCCGCGAGCAGGGCGTTGAGGGAGAGCGCCAGGACCCGGGCACGGAGCAGCTCGTCGTCCGACACGGCACCGTAGGTGCCGAGGAAGGCCGTACGCCCGGCAGGCGGCAGGAAGCTCCAGAAGAGCTGCAGGTCGATCGAGCGGGACCCGCGGCACACGTCGCCCCAGTCGATGACCCCCGTGAGGGCCCCATCCCCACCCACGAGGAGGTGCCGGAAGTGGAGGTCGCCGTGCACGACGACCTCGGAACCTGCCGACCCCAGGGCTGCCGCCTCCTCCAGCAGCTCGAGCGCCGGGGGGCCGGGCTCCCAGAGACCGAGCCGGGCCACCTCGTCCAGCTGTCGCCGGGTGCGGGCGACCCGGCGGACCATGTCCGCCCGGCCATTGGGATCGACCGGGAGCGGGTGCCCCGCCATCGCCCGGGCCACCGATCCGGCATGCAGCGCCCGGAGGAACAGGGCGAGTGGTCGGCCCAGACCGACCCGTGCGTCGTCGTCGAGCACCACCTCCGACGCCTCGCGCCCGGGGAGCAGCGGTGTGCCGAAGAACGGCCAGGGATAGCCGCCGGCGGGCACGCCGGCGTACGCCACTGCCGGGATCGCTACCGGCACCAGCGGCGCGAGGAGGGGCAGCACCGCCATCTCACGCTCCACCCCCGGCACCGCGATGGCCCGCCGGGGGAAGCGGAACAGGAGCTCGCCGTTGACCAGCCAGACGGCGTTGTCCCAGCCCTCGGCGAACGGCGCCAGCGACGCGATGGCAAGCCCCGGGAACTGCCCAGCAATCAGCCGCCGGGCCAGGCCCGCATCGACCTCGATCTCGGCAGTCCACTCGGGCACGGGCCGAGCGTACCTTTCCAGTCGTCGTCCACTCCTTCGGAGTGTTCGACGACCCAGGGGGGATGCGCATTCGCTCCGCCGGGCTGCTACTCCCCCATGGACCCCCCTCGCCAACGCCCCCGAAGCCTCCCCTACACTGGCATCGATGATCACGGTCACGAATCTCTGGAAGGCCTACGGCCCGCAGGACCTCTTCACGGGGACCGACCTGCGCGTCGGCGCGCGCGAGCGCGTTGCCCTCGTCGGGCCGAACGGTTCCGGCAAGACGACGCTCTTCGAGATGCTGGCCGGCACCGAGTCCCCCGACCGGGGCGACGTCGTCGTCCTCAAGCAGGCGACCATCGGCTACCTGCGCCAGGAGAACGACGCCCTGGCGGGCCGGACGCTCCTCGCGGAGGTCCTCTCCGCCGCCACCGAGGTGCACGAGACCCAGCACAAGCTGACGGTCCTGGAGGCCGAGCTGGAGGACTGCCCCGAAGGGGAGGAGCGGGACCGGCTGCTGGCGGAGTACGCCGACATCCACGAACGCCTCGCCGAGCTCGACGGCTACACCAAGGAGTACGAGGCCAAGGCCATCCTCGGGGGCCTCGGCTTCCGGGACGCCGACTTCGGCCAGCCCGTCGAGACGTTCTCGGGCGGCCAGCTCATGCGCGTTTCCCTCGCCAAGTTGCTGCTCGCCTCCCCGGACCTGCTCATGCTCGACGAGCCGACCAACCACCTCGATGTCGAGGCCGTCGAATGGCTGGAGCGCTTCATCAAGGCCTACAAGGGGGCGATCTTCCTCGTCTCCCACGACCGGGAGTTCATCAACGGGATCGCCACCCGCGTGATCGAGATCGACAGCGGCCAGCTCATCTCCTACAAAGGCAACTACGAGGCCTTCGTCATGCAGCGGGAGCTTGTCGCCGAGCAGGCCGAGGCGGCCGAGCGCAACCGCGCCCGCCAGGCAGCGCAGGCGCAGGAGTTCATCGACCGCTTCCGGGCCAAGGCCACCAAGGCCCGCCAGGTGCAGAGCCGGATCAAACAGGTGGAGAAGATGGGAGGCCCCGTCGCTACGAAGAGGGTGCGGCGGACGATGGGCCTCTCCTTCCCTGTCCCGCCGCGGGCCGGGCGCGTGATCGTCGACCTGCAGGGTGTGCGGTTCGGCTACAGCGACACCCCGATCTACGACGGCCTCGA
>DASPZW010000010.1:0-3173 GCA_035636055.1 Actinomycetota bacterium | reverse complement strand
CCGTGGGGATCGCCCAGGGGGCACTGGACCAGGCGGTGCTCTATGTCCGCCAGCGGGAGCAGTTCGGCAAGCCGATCGGTGAGTTCCAGGGCATCCGCTTCATGCTGGCCGACATGGCAACCGCCACGGAGGCCGCCCGCCTGCTCGCCTACAAGGCGGCTACGATGGTGGCGGGCCGGGATCCCCGGACGGGCTACTTCGCCGCAATGGCCAAGACCTTCGCCTCCGACACGGCCATGAGCGTGACCACGGACGCCGTGCAGCTGCTCGGCGGCTACGGCTACATCAAGGACTTCCCGGTGGAGCGCATGATGCGGGACGCCAAGATCACCCAGATCTACGAAGGGACCAACCAGATCCAGCGCGTGGTGATCGCCCGTTCGCTCCTGGCGCCGAGTAAGGCACCCGGTCAGGCTCGCGGCTGGCGCGCGTGAGTTTCCGGCTCATCTACGAGGTCGAACCGCCACGGGAGCCGACGCTCACGAAGTTCTTCCGCCAACTCGAGATCTACGGCGACGTCGTCGACGCCTTCCTGATCCCCGACAACCACCTCGGCCGCGCCGCCCTGTCCTCCGTCGTGCTGGCCGTCGAGGCCCTCAAGCTTGGCCTCGAGCCGATCGTCGCCCTCAACGCACGTGACCGCAACCACCTCCGGCTCGCCAGCGACCTCCTCACGCTGCGGGCCTTCGGCATCCAGGAGGTGCTGCTGCTGTTCGGCGATCAGATCGAGACAGGCCGCAGCGACCTGACCGTCCGCCGGATGCTCGAGCACGAGGGAGGAGCCGGGCTCCGGCGTGGGGTCGTGGCGCCGATCTCCAAGGCCCTGGCCTGGCGCAAGGCTGCGGACTTCGTCGTGACCCAGCTCGGCTCGGCGGGCCTGGCCTCGGTGTCCCACCTCCGGGCGCAGGCCTGGTCGAAGCCGGTCTACGGCGGCGCCGCGGCGCTGCAGACCCGGGAGATGGCGGTGAGGGTGATGGGCGGCATCCCGGGCTTCACCGTCCCCGACGGCTACCTGGAGGCCTTCGAGACCGACCCCGAGGCGGGGTTCCGCTTCGCCCTCGACTGCCTCGACGAACTCTGCGACGGCGGTGTCGACGGGGCCCACCTCGTGGTGCCGGCCGGCAGGATCCGCTTCGCTGAGATGCTCGCGGAGTGGGTGGCGGCCCGCAGGCGGGCCCCGGTCGTCGAACGCCAGCCATGACGGAGACGCTCACCCAGCCGCTCACGCCGCTGATCGACGACGGCAACGCCACGATCTCCCGGCCCGGCTAACCGCCGGAGGCTGGTCTACTCTGGTTCCATGGCGGGGGTGGTGACGCGGCAGGACCGGCGTCTCTCAGACGAGGCGCCCCCTCCCGACCCGCGGGAGCCGGACGGGGGCGACGGCGGCTGGGCGCTGCTCACCGTCGCCGGCAACCAGGTCCTCGCCTACCTGATCCGGGGCAGGCTCGTAGCGGAGGGCATCGAGGTCCTCCTGGACTCGTCCAACGCCTCACCCGCTGCCTGGCTGCACCCCTTCGGGGACCCGTCGTCGCCGGTGCGCATCTTCGTCCGGCGCACCGACCTGACGGCGGCAACCCTCCTGCTGCACGAGGTGGACCAGCCGTCCGGCGTGCCAGCGCCCCTGGGTGCCGCCGGCCCCGAAATCCGCCGAGCGTCGTGGCTCGGCTTCCGCCTGTTTGCGGCCCTCGCCGCAGCGCTGGCGCTCAGCGGGCTCCTCTTGTTCGGGCCCTGCGTGTCGCACTGGTTCTGCGTCTGACTCCGGTGCCCGCCCCGGAGCCGACGATCGTCCCGACCTTGTCCTGGATGGGGGACCGCCTGGACGTCATCGACCAGACGGTGCTCCCCGGCCGGTTCGAGGTCCGATCCCTCCGCTCGTCGGAGGATGTCGCGGCGGCGATCCGTTCGCTGACCGTCCGGGGCGCCCCGGCCATCGGGGTCTGCGGGGCGTTCGCCGTCGTGCTCGCCCTGCGGGAGCGGGCGATCGGGACGCCTGCGGAGGCTCGGTCCGCGCTGGATCAGGCGGTTCGGGAGGTCGGGACCGCACGCCCGACAGCGACCAACCTCGCCTGGGCGGTGCAGCGGGTGGCCACCGCTGCCAGGGCCGGTGACAGCGTCGAGGAGATCCGCAAGCTTGCCCTCGCCGAGGCGCTGGCGATCCGCGACAGCGACATCGAGTCGTGCCGGCGTATCGGGGACGCCGGGCGTGCGGAGCTTGCCGGCATGACCCGCCTGCTGACGCACTGCAACACCGGCCGGCTCGCGACCGCAGGGATCGGGACGGCGCTCGGGATCGTGCACGCCAAGGCCGCCGCCGGCGAACCCGTCGAGGTGCTCGCCTGCGAGTCCCGCCCGTTGTTGCAGGGCGCCCGGCTCACCGCCTGGGAACTGGCCGAGGCGGGGATCCCCGTCACCCTCATCGCGGACGGTGCCGCCGGGGCGGCCCTCGCCGCCGGGCGGGTGCAGGCCGTGGTGGTTGGCTGCGACCGGGTGGCCCGCAACGGCGACACCGCCAACAAGATCGGCACCTACGCCCTGGCCGTCCTTGCGAAGGCCCACGACGTCCCCTTCTACGTCGCCGGCCCGATGACCACGTTCGACGTCGCCACCGAGGGTGGCGACGGCATCGTCATCGAGCAACGGTCGGGCGACGAGGTCCGGCACGCGGGCGGCGGGGCCGTCGCGCCCCACGTCGCGGTGTGGAACCCGGCGTTCGACGTGACCCCTGCGGAGCTGATCACGGCATTCATCACCGACGCCGCCGTGCTCCGGCCCCCCTACCGCGAGTCGATTGCGGCCGGCATGGCCGAGGCTGCCCGGCTCGGGCTCCGGGCACCGTGACGTCGCCTGCCCCCGAATGGGAGCTGGAGCGGGAGCGGGCGGAGCTGGTGGCCTTCGGGCGGCGGATGGGCCCCGACGGTCTTGCCATCGGCACCGGGGGCAACCTGAGCTGCCGCGTGGGCGACCTCGTGGCGATCACGCCCAGGGGCGTGAGCTACGAGGCCACCCGGTTGGAGCACATCTGCATCGTCGGGCTCGATGGCGAGGTCGTCCAGGCCACCTTGGGGCCCTCGAGCGAGCTGCCGATGCACCTCGCTGTCTACGCCCGGTGCGGCGCGGGGGCCGTGGTGCATACCCATTCGCCGTATGCGACGACCCTCGGCACCGTGATC
>DASPZW010000009.1:0-3065 GCA_035636055.1 Actinomycetota bacterium | reverse complement strand
CGGCGCATGGTCTGATGAGAGTGCCCGGCGCCGCGTACCTCATCGTCTCTGCCGTCCTGTTCACCACCGGGGCGATCGGCGTGCTCATCCGCCGCAATGTCCTCGTGATGTTCATGTGCATCGAGCTGATGCTCAACGCCGTCAACCTGACCTTTGTCACGCTCGGCCGCATGATGAAGGCCCTCGACGGCCAGGTGGCGGTCTTCTTCGTGCTGGTGGTGGCGGCCGCCGAGGTGGTCGTCGGCCTGGCCATCATCGTGGCCATCTTCCGGCGACGGGCCAGCGCCGATGCCGACCAGATCAACCTGCTGAAGTGGTAGCAGTTCCCGACTTTCCTCTTGTGCCCCGCTCCTGCGGAGCGTTCGACAACCCAGGGGGGATCCGCAGCTCATCGCCCTCCGCAACGCTGCGGGCGGCTGCTCCTCCCCCCTGGACCCCCGGTGGCCGACCGTGCTGAGTCAGGTCGTCCTGATCCCGCTGTTGCCGCTCGCCGGGGCGGTCATCCTGCTGTTATTCGGCAAGCGGCTGGCGAAGGTGGCCGGGTACCTGGCGACCGTGCTCGTCGCGGCGTCCTTCGCCGTCTCCCTCTCCGTCCTGTCGGGCCTCGCGAAGCTCCCCGGCGAGCAGCGTCTCGTCGTCCGGCACCTCTTCGGGTGGATGGCAGCCGGGAACTTCCGGGTCTCCGTCGACTTCCGCATCGACCCGCTGTCGGTGGTCATGATCCTCGTCGTGACCGGCGTGGGCAGCCTGATCCATTGGTACGCCATCGGGTACATGGCCCACGACGAGCACAAGGGCAGGTTCTTTGCCTACCTCAACCTCTTCGTCTTCTCGATGCTGCTCCTCGTGCTCGCCGGCAACTTCCTCGTGATGTACGCCGGGTGGGAGCTGGTGGGCCTCTGCTCCTACCTGCTGATCTCGTTCTACTTCTTCCGCCCCTCGGCGGCCGCCGCGGGCAAGAAGGCCTTCCTCGTCACCCGGATCGGCGACCTCGGCATGTTCATCGGTCTGTTCGCCATCAGCCACGTCTTCGGCAGCCTCGACTTCGGGACGGTCTTCGGTGCCGCCGCCCAGCACCCGGCCCCTCACCTGTGGGCGACCGCCATCCCGCTGCTGCTGTTCTGCGGGGCGGTGGGCAAGTCGGCGCAGATCCCGCTCTATGTCTGGCTCCCCGACGCCATGGAAGGCCCGACCCCCGTCTCCGCCCTCATCCACGCCGCCACGATGGTCACCGCCGGTGTCTACCTCGTGGCCCGGGCGCACGTGCTGTTCGAGGCGTCGCACGTGGCAGGCGTGGCGGTGACGGCCATCGGCGTGGCCACCGCCCTCTACGCGGCGACGATGGCCCTCACCGAGGACGACATCAAGCGGGTGCTCGCCTACTCGACCATCTCGCAGCTCGGCTACATGTTCGTCGGCGTCGGCGTCGGGGCCCTCTTTGCGTCGGCGGAGGCCTACGAGTCGGGCATCTTCCACCTCGTCACGCACGCCTTCTTCAAGGCGTTGCTGTTCCTCGCCGCAGGCTCGGTGATGCATGCGATGCACGAGACCACCGACATGAAACAGATGGGGGGCCTCTTCAAGAAGCTCCCCGTCACCGGGACCGTGTTCATCATCGGGGGCCTGGCCCTCTCGGGGATCCCCCCGTTCGCCGGGTTTTTCTCCAAGGACGCCGTCCTCGGGCAGGCCTGGGTCAACGGCGAGAAGCTCGTGTGGGTGGTGGGCCTGCTCGCGGCGCTGCTCACGGCGTTCTACGTCGGCCGGCAGATCTTCCTGACGTTCTTCGGCGGGTCCCGAGTGCCGCCCGAGATCCACCCCCACGAGTCGCCCCGGACATTGACCATCCCGCTCATGGTGTTGGCCGCCCTCGCTGCCGTCGGTGGATTCCTTGGCCTGGGGGAGGGGAGCTCGGTGCTCTACCGCTGGCTCGATCCGGTGTTCGCACGGCCCGCGGGGCTGCTGCTCCCTGCCGGGATCGGCCCGCCCGGAGTCCTCTCCCTCGTCGCGGTTGCCGCTGGGCTCCTCGGGCTGGCGCTGGCGTACGGGTTCTACCTCGCGCCGGGTGCCGCAGAGCGCCGCCAGCGCATCACGACGCCGCTGGCCCCCATCCGGACCGTCCTCAAGCGCAAGTACTACGTGGACGAACTCTACGGCGCCGTCATCGTTCGGCCGGCCCTCGCCCTCGCCAACTTCGCCGCGGCCTTCGACGCCCATGTCATCGACGGGGCGGTCATGGGCGTCGGCAAGCTGGTCGGCGCCGGCTCGGAGTTGCTGCGCCGGACGCAGAGCGGCCTCGTGCGTCGCTACGTGATGACGATGCTGGGGGGCATCGTGCTCCTCGTTGCCATCTTCCTCTTCCGGACCCGCTGAACGATGACCCACTTCCCGCTGTTGACCGTCACGCTCGCCCTGCCGCTGGTGGGGGCGCTGCTGATCGCCCTGATCCCCAAGGAGTCCCTTGGGCTGATCCGCACCGTCGCCCTCGTGTCGACACTGGTGACCTTCGTTGTGTCGCTGTTCATCGTCTTCCGTTTCGACGCCTCGGTGGCCGGGACGCAACTCGAGGACTACGCCCCGTGGGTTCCCCAGGCGGGGGCCTCATTCCGGTTGGGGGTCGACGGCATCAGCCTGTGGCTGGTCCTGCTCACGACGTTCCTGATGCCTGCCTCCGTGCTCGTCTCCCACCACGTCGGCGAACGGGTCAAGGCCTTCCACATCGTGCTGCTCGTGCTCGAGACGAGCCTGCTCGGTGTCTTCCTCTCCCTCGACCTCGCCCTGTTCTACGTGTTCTGGGAGGCGATGCTCGTCCCGATGTTCTTCCTCATCGGCATCTGGGGCTACGAGCGGCGCCGGTACGCGGCAGTCAAGTTCTTCCTCTACACCCTTGCCGGTTCCCTCATCATGCTGGTCGGGATCCTGTTCCTGTACTTCACGGGCAGCCACACCTTCGACATCTCGGCCATCGGCCAGATGCACCTGGCCCGCTCCACCCAGGCCTGGCTCTTCTGGGCGTTCTTCGCCTCGTTCGCCATCAAGGTGCCGCTCTTCCCGCTGCACACCTGGCT
>DASPZW010000008.1:0-6039 GCA_035636055.1 Actinomycetota bacterium | reverse complement strand
GCCCAGGATTTCCTGCGACGACGACGCCCAGCTTGCGGCGCTGGTGGAGGCAGGGTGCGAGGTGGCCTGCATCGTCGGCAAGACCTGGACCCTCCACGTGCGGGAGGCCCTGCGGGTGTCGCTGGAGGAGAACATCGCGATGGTCGCAGACTCTGTCGCATGGCTGAAGGCTCGGGGCTTAAGGGTCTTCTTCGACGCCGAGCACTTCTTCCAGGGCTACGCGGCAGACCCGGAGTACGCCCTGTCGGTCGTCGAGGCGGCAGCGCAGTCCGGGGCGGAGGTCGCCGTGCTCTGCGACACCAACGGCGGGTGCCTCCCGGACGAGGTGGAGCGCACCGTCGGCGCGGTGGCCGAGCGGTTGGGCATCGCCGTCGCCGGGCACTTCCACGACGACGGCGGGTGCGGGGTCGCCAACTCCCTCGCCGCGGTGCGGGCCGGAGCGAGCCAGATCCAGGGTTGCGTGAACGGCTACGGCGAGCGGTGCGGCAACGCCGACCTCCTCGCGGTCGCCGCCAACCTCCAACTCAAGATGGGCATCGCGGTGCTCGACGACGCCAGGCTGACCGAACTCACCGACGTGAGCCGGTTCGTGGCCGAGGTGTGCAACCTCGCCCCCGAGGCGCACCGGGCCTATGTCGGGACCTTCGCCTTCGCGCACAAGGGCGGGCTCCACGTCTCCGCCGTCGTCCGCACCGCCCGGGCGTACGAACACATCGACCCGGACCTCGTCGGCAACGATCGCCGCCTGCTCACCTCGGACCTCGCTGGCGCTGCGACGCTCCGGGCGCGCGCCGCCACCCTGGGCCTGGAGATCGACGACACCCAGATCGCGGCGGCCCTGGAGCGCCTGAAGCACCTGGAGTTCGAGGGGTACTCCTTCGAGGCCGCCGACGGATCGCTCGAGCTGCTGCTCCATCAGGCCAAGGGCTGGCGGCAGGCCTACTTCCAGCCAATCTCGTTCCGGGCCATCGTCGAGGAATCCTCAGGGGAGCCCGCCGCCGAAGCCACGGTGCGCGTGGAGGTCGATGGCGAGCGAGTCGTCGCCGCCGCCGAGGGCCACGGCCCCGTGGACTCGCTGTACCGGGCGCTGCGGGTCGCGCTGCGGCCCACGTACCCAGAGATCGGGACCTTCCACCTCACGGACTACAAGGTGCACATCCTCGACCCAGCGTCCGCCACGGCCGCCAAGGTCCGGGTCCTCATCGAGACCACCGACGCCACGTCGTCGTGGATGACGGTCGGGGTGTCCACCGACATCATCGAGGCTTCCTGGCGGGCACTGCTCGACGCGGTGGTCGTCGGCTTGCTGCGCCACGGGGTGGAGAGCCCGAGTGCGCCCGCCAGCACGGGAAATAACCTGGTTGCGGGAGCGTTATAACCAACCTAGGATGAGTTTTCGCTTCACCATGGTTGGAACTGCGTTGTCTTCGCGTTTCACGAAGTAGGGAGGGTACTTGGCAGAAGTAGGAGGAATCGCTGAAGGAACGGTTATTCGGATTGCTGATTTCGGAGCATTCGTGCAGCTGGCAGCCGGGGAGACCGGCCTGGTACACATCTCCGAGGTCGATCGGAACTACGTGCGAAACATCCGGGATCATCTCCACGAGGGCGACAAGGTCACCGTCAAGGTGGTCGCCATTAAGGAAGACGGCAAGATCGACCTCTCCATCAAGCAGGCCGATCCTTCCTGGCAGGCCCACGCCCCCCGCAAGGGCGACCGGGATCCCGAATTCGAGGCGAAGCTCAAGCGCTTCATGCGCCAGTCGCAGGAACGCTTGGCGGATGTTCGCCGCCACAGGGACTCCAAGCGCCCCTAGAGCGTCCCTGCATCCCGGTTCGCGGCGTTCCTCATCGCTTGCGTGCGAAGCACGCGGCTCTCTTCGCGCCTGGCGAACGCTGCGTTCCCCATCGCTTGCGTGCGAAGCACGCGGCTCTCTTCGCGCCTTGCGAACGCTGCGTTCCCCATCGCTTGCGTGCGAAGCACGCGGCGCTCTTCGCGCCTGGCGAACGCTGCGTTCCCCATCGCTTGCGTGCGAAGCACGCGGCGCTCTTCGCGCCTGGCGATCCGGGCGCAGGGCCGCCCTCCTCGCCCAGTAGTTGGACGATCGGGCTGCCGTTGAGTTGATGCTGGGCAGGCCGCCGCGCGGGACGTGGCGGGTCGCCCGGCGCTGTGCGTGCGGCCTGCCCCAGGTGATCGAGACCGCCAGCCGGCTGGACGACGGCACACCGTTCCCTACGCTCTGGTGGCTGACCTGCCGCTCCCTGGCGCACGCGGTCGGGCGATTGGAGGCCGGGGGCTGGATGGCGTCGTTCAACGAGCGCCTTGCGTCGGAGCCGGATCTGGCAGAGGCCCTCCGGGCCAGCACGGCCGCATACGTCGGGCGGCGGGACGCCAGCGGGACGCCGGGGCCCGTGCGGCATCCCGGCGGCGGTGGCAACCCCGGGGGCCGCATCAAGTGCCTGCACGCCCACACCGCCCACCAGCTCGTCGCCGGCGACAACCCGGCGGGGGCCGGGGTGCTCGAGGAGCTGGCCTGGGTCGATCCCCCGGTGCCGTGCGTGTGAACGGGGTCCGGCTCGGGGCCATCGACGTCGGCACCAACACCACCCGGATGCTCGCCGTCGAGGTGACGCCCGGCGATCTGGGCGAGCTCGACCGCCGCCTGACCTTCACCCGCCTCGGCGAGGGTGTGGACGCCACCCGGCGCATCACACCGGCGGCCATCGGACGGACCGTGTCGGCGATCTCGGAGTTCGTGGCTCGCTGCCGCGCGCTGGGTGTGGGGCCGATCCGCATCGCCGGCACCAGCGCGGTGCGGGAGGCGGCCAACCGCGAAGAGCTGCGGGCAGCGGTGCGCGCGGCGACCGGCCTCGACCTCGAGGTCATCCCCGGCGGGAAGGAGGCGGCCCTCTCCTTCGCCGGGGCGACCCAGGACCTCCCCGCCGGGCGCTACCTCGTCTGCGACATCGGCGGCGGCTCGACCGAACTGGCGGAGGGGAGCAAGCCCGGTCAGGTGATCGAGGCCCGGATCTCCCTGCCCCTGGGCGTCGTGCGCCTCACGGAGCGGCACCTGCGCGACGACCCACCGACGGGAGAGGAGCTGGCGGCCCTGGAGGCGGGCATCGACTCGGTCCTCGACGAGGCGGCCGCCGTGTTGGACGACCCCGCGAGCCGCCGGCTGGTGGGAGTGGCCGGCACCGTCACATCGCTGGCGGCGATCCGGCTCGGTCTCGACCGCTATGACCCGAAAGCGGTCCACGGCTCCCAGCTCACGGCGGGCGAGGTGAACGACCTCTACCGGCGGCTGGCCGGGATGACCCTCCGCGAGCGGGAGGCCCTGCCGCCGCTGCCGGTGGGCCGCGCCGATGTCATCGTCGCCGGGTGCGCCATCCTGTCGAGGGTGATGGCCCGGTGGGCCTTCCCAGCGGTGCGGGTGTCCGAGAAAGATATCCTTGACGGACTTGTGCTCGAGCTCATGTCCTGAGCTGGATGTGCTGACCCAGCAGACCTGATCGGGGGTTCGTCGGTGCCGAAAGCAGCGAAGCGTGCACGCAAGAAGGAGGGCCGTCAGGCTCGGATCGAGGCTGAGAAGAAAGCGGCCGAGAAGCGCCGGCGCCGGAACCTGAACATCGGCCTGGGTGTCGTGCTCGTGCTGATCCTCGGGTTCTTCCTGATCACCAAGCTCACGACCAAGTCCACGAAGGTCAACACCACGACACCACCCGGCGTCACCGCCACCGTGACCTCGACGGCGACGGCGACCACCACCGCATCCACGACCCCCACCCAGACCGCAGCCGCCCCCGCGGCGGCGGTCCCGACGGCAACCGCCACGACCGCCGCCTGCACGACCACGAAGCCCGCCCGCGGCGCGACGGTCTCGCAGGGCACGGCTCCGCCGATGACCATCTCGCAGTCCAAGACCTACACCGCCACGATCGTTACGTCCTGCGGGACCGTCGTGGTGGCCCTGGACGCCAAGGACTCGCCGAACACGGTGAACTCGTTCGTCTACCTGGCGAGCAAGGGGTTCTACGACGGCCTGACGTTCCACCGGGTGGCGAAGGACTTCGCCGTCCAGGGCGGGGACCCCGCCGGCACCGGTGGCGGCGGGCCCGGCTACAGCGTGCAGGACAAGGTGCCCACCGGCGTGTCCTACACGGTGGGGACCGTCGCCATGGCCAAGACGCAGACCGAGCCGGCGGGCACCGCTGGCAGCCAGTTCTTCATCGTCCCCAGCGCCAGCGCTGCCGCCAACTTCACCCCGGACTACGCGGTCCTGGGCCACGTCACGTCCGGGCTGGACGTCGTCGCCAAGATGAACGCCCTGGCCCCGGCCTCCGGCGACGGGCCGCCCACCCAATCCCTCTACATCGACAAGATCACGATCACAACCTCCTAGCATCCTGAGGCCGGGTTCGCCACCCGGGCAGTGACGTTCTTTAGCCCTCATCCGGCGGTGTACACCGCCTGGGGGCCCGAAGAACGTCCCAACTCCCCCTGGACCGGGAGCGCCGGGCTGCTCTACCTGGCCTTCCGCTGGCGGCGCCGTGCCCGCCAATGACATCTGTGAGTATAAACCGGTGCTATACCCCGACTTTTACTCACAGAAGTGCGCAAACATGGCTGAAGCGAAGGAGCACGCAGCCAGGTGAGTAAACCGGGCCCCGGCCATAATTGAGCCACTCATGCTGCGCGACATCTTCGACCATCCCGGCGCTGCGGGCGCGGCGGTCATCGCCGCCAAGACGGCGATCATCTACTGATGGCCCTCGCCAATGCCGTGCAGAACGCCATGACCGGGGGCAAGGGGAACCTCGCCGTCGGGGTCGTCACCTTGTCGGTGGTGGTCCTCGCTGCATGGTGCCGGACGAGGCTCCTGGTCCGCAGCCCCGGCCTCGAACGGGCGTTCATCGGGTCGCCGACGATCCTCATCCACCGGGGCAGGGTCTTCACCGACCACCTGCGCCGGCAGCGGTTCGACGTGGACGAACTCAAGGCGGCGGTCCGGGGGTACGGCAACTCGGACTTGCGCGACGTGCAGACCGCGGTCCTGGAGGTCGACGGCTCGATCAGCGTGATCCCGTACCCCCAAAAGCAGGACGGCGGCGACTGACGTGGGCCCCAGCGCTGCGCCACGCACGGTGCGGATGGGGACGCCGACCGCCCGCTGGGTGCTCGCTGCGACCGTCCTCGGCTCGGGCATCGCCTTCCTCGATTCGACGGTGGTCAACGTGGCGCTGCCGGCCATCGCCCGCAACCTGCACGCGGGGATCGCCGGGCTGCAGTGGACCCTCGATTCCTACCTCATCACCCTCACGTCCCTCATGCTGCTCGGCGGCTCGCTGGGCGACATCTACGGGCGCCGGCGGATGTTCGTCGCCGGGCTCGGGGCGTTCGGCATCGCCTCCGCACTGTGCGCGGTGGCGCCGACCATCGGGTTCCTCATCGCCGCCAGGGCGGTCCAGGGCGTGGCGGGGGCCCTCCTCGTCCCCGGGAGCCTCTCGATCATCTCTGCGACCTTCCACCCCGACGACCGTGCCCGGGCGGTGGGGGCATGGTCGGGACTGGCCGGCGTCTCCAGCGCGGTCGGGCCGTTCTTCGGAGGTTGGCTCGTGGACGCCGGGTCCTGGCGCCTCGTGTTCCTGATCAACGTGCCGCTCGCGGCGGTTGCGCTGGCCGTGGCGCTGCGCCACGTGCCGGAGACCCGGGACGCGGGTGGCGCGCGGCACATCGATGTGCCCGGGGCGGCGGCAGCGACGGTGGGGCTGGCTGCCGCCTGCTACGCGGTGATCGAGGGCGCCCGGCACTTCGGCCCGGTTCAGCTGGCCGCGGCGGTGGTCGGCGCCGCCAGCCTCGCCGCCTTCGTCGCCATCGAGCGCAGGCACCCCCAGCCGATGCTCCCGCTCGGGCTGTTCCGGTCCCGCCAGTTCACCGGGGCGAACCTCACCACGCTGACCGTCTACAGCGGGCTCGGCGGGACGATCTTCCTCGTGGTGCTGGAGTTGCAGATCGGGCTCGGCTACTCGGCGCTCGCC
>DASPZW010000007.1:0-5982 GCA_035636055.1 Actinomycetota bacterium | reverse complement strand
TACGGCATGAAGGCGATCGTGCGGCAGCCACGTTCGCGCATGGACGACAGGAACGCCAGCCACTCCGCCGGATCGGCGGCATCCGGTGCTCCTGCGACGCCGAGATCGCTCACCAACACAACCGGTCGCCCGGGGGTCGGCTCGAAGCGGCGTCGGCGGTTGCGGGGGCCGGAGCCAACCCCGTGCAGCGGCGTCCCAACGAAGCGGTCCACCGTCGTGCGGTCGCGGCCGATGAATCGGCGCAGGCTGGCGACCAGCGCCGTCCGGTCGGCGGTGAACGGCAGCATGCCGACGCCGACGTCGAGCAGGACGTGGGCGCCGCTGCGCAGGCTCGGCCTCGAGCGCCGGGGTACCGACGTCAGCGCCTCCCCCGCCGCCAGCCGGCGGACGACCGCGGGAACGTCCACCGTTCCGGTCGCCTCCCGGGTCGCGACCGCCGTTGAGATGAGGGCCCGCTCCCAACGGGGCACGAAGAGCGGCGGTGGAGGTGGCGGGTCGGCATCCGCCGGTGGGGAGGCGAGGGCGTCGACCCCGCTGAGGAAGAGCTGGGCGGAGGGCGCGATCGGCGCCGGGTGGACCGTGCGGCGTGATGGCACGTACCCGGTCGCCGGGGCCTCCCCCGTCAGGGCGGGCTGCTGGGCGAGTGCTCCTTCGGGTTCCGGAAGGCCGGGTCCCAACCCGATCTCCGTCATCCGGGCGTCCACGGCGGCGCCGGTCGTCGCCGCGAGCTCATGGGGCGTCGCCAGGCCCAAGGCCCGGGCAGCCCGCCCGACATCCCCCGAGACCACGGGGTCGGGGCTCCCGGCGACGCGCACCAGGTCCCCGAGGAAGATCTCAGGCGGGAGGCCCGGCATCCTTGCGCCCTCGAGTGCCGTCGGGGTCTGGTCGTTTCTGCAGGAGGGCTCCCACCAGGAGTCCCACTTTGTAGAGCCGGGCCGGACCTCGAGCGTGAGGCAGGCCCGTACGAAGTCGAGGTACTCCGCGGTCCCGGGGTTGCGGTCTTTCACGCTGGCAACGACCTCACGGAAAATGTCCGCCGCCTGCCCATAGAGCCCGTCGCTCTCCTTGTCGCCCCCGAAATGCGCCCGGGCCACCTTCACGAGGTGAGGCCGCAGGGGTGCAGGAAGGTTGAGCACGACGCACCGCCGCACGAAGGCAGGGGGCAGGTCCCGCTCGTTGTTGGTCGTGATGAACACCAGCGGTGCGGTCTCCTTCGAAGCCGTGGGGCGCTCGGGGCCGTCGAACGTGAGGCTCCCCAGCGGCACCAGCAGGTTGTTGGGGATGTCGGGGTCGGCCTTGTCGATCTCGTCGATGAGCACGACGGCCCGGTCGCCGGGCTGGCCGGGCGTGTGTCGGCCCTTCACCCTCGCATCCTTGGTGACCACCTCGGCATACTCCGGCTCGAACGCCCACCAGAGCACGCCGGGAACGACGTATTCCAAATCGCCGCCGAGGCCCCCCTTGGTCTGGCTGTCGGCGAGGCGCTTCACGAGGTCCGTCTTCCACTTGAGGTCCTGGGCCTCGGTACGGGAATCGATGACCTCGCTGTAGAAGCGCCACTCGAGGCAACGTTGCACCTCCTGAGCAAGGGAGGACTTCCCGACCCCAGGGGGGCCGTAGACGAGCAGCGGCCGGTAGGTGGCGAGGGCCACGTTGACGGCGAAGATCGTGTCGTCGTCGAAGACGTAGGTCCGGCGAGCGGTCTGGTCGGCGAAGGACGAAGGCTGCCCGGCAAGGGGCGGCGGTTCGAGGTCCGGGGCGAAGACGGTCACGTGAGCGCCCCTGCCCGCCTCAGTCTGACGCACGCCTTGTGGAACTGGCTCTCGACCTGCGGATCGATGCCCATGTCGATGACGACCGCATCCGGGATCTGACTGGAGACTGCGGCGCTGCCCTCGGGCTTGCAGCGCAGGACCAGCACCGGCGAGGGCGACGTGGCGGCGAGGTCCGTTCGGACGCTCGGCGGCAGCGTCGGGACCCCCCTGGGGATAAGGAGGAAGACGGTGTCCTCCGGGGCACCCGGCTCGCCATCGGCCGGGGTGTCCGCCTCGTCGTCGTCCCAGTCGTCCCCCTCGTCCTCGTCCTCCGTTGAGATGCCAAGGGCGATCCCCAGTGCCTTCTTGATCTCACCTGCCATCCGATCGGGGGGCTGCTCGCCTTCCGGCCACTTGACGGGCCAGAAGAACCACCCGAACGGAAGCTTATTGAACAGGCCACCGGCGTGGCGCACCAGGGCTTCGACGGTCTCCCTCCACTCCGCCGTGACGGCCAGCACCCGGGGCCGCATCCCCAGCGCCAGGCTGTCACGGACCCGCTGACTGGCGTCGGCGGACACCCAGGCCCGCGGGGCAACCCACGTGTAGATCGCACCGGCCCGAGCCGGGGACGCCTTCCACACCGCCTGAAGAATCTCGCTCGCGACCGTGCCGGCGTTGGCCACGATCTGCCTCGCCAGGATCGCGGTGTGCTGGGCGCTCAGGTCGTCGTCACCGAAGCCGAGGATGGCGCCGATCTCGCGGTACACGCTCTCGCTGTCGATCGCCTTGAGCTCCAGGTCGAGACCGATCTCGAAGTCGGTCTGGACCTCCGGAACCGCCACGCCGGCGGCGCTGCCCCGGATCGGTTCCTCCGTCGTGGGAACCCCATCCCCCTCGCAGGTCTCGACGAACCCGGCCGCCCGGCGAAGACGCTCAACTTTGAGCGCATCCAAGCGCTCGGGCCCCCAGTTGGCAGGGTCGCTGATCAGCATGGCCACGAGGTAGGGACCGGCGAACACCGGCGCTCCCGACATGCCCGCCCACTGGGTTCCGTCCGGTGCGTCGAGCGGCGTTTCGTTGGTCACCTGCAGGGCGAAGGCCCGCCCCGCTCCCCCGGTTCCCGGGGTGATCCTGCCCAGGGCGACGTGGCGTCTGGCTTTGCCGTCCCTTCGAGCCGCGCGAGGAAAGCCGACCGACCGGACCTCGACCTGCCGGTCACCATGGATGAGGCCCCATGACCACCACCGCGCGGCAGGGTCGTCAGCCCGGCTCCAGCCATCCTCGGTGATCCGCAGAAGGCAGGCGTCGAGGTCCGGGTCGTGCCACACGGCGATGGCGCCGAGGTGTCCCGCCACCCCACCCGCGGGAGGCTCGGGGAAGACCACACTGACGTTCCCCCCTGCTGGTGTCTCCTTCACGACATGCCACGCCGTCAGCACAAGCGTGTCACCGATGAGGTAGCCCGTCCCCAGGCTTTCGCCACCCGGCCTGGGGGCAAGGACGCCAACGAGTCGGTGTGGATCGGGGCCGGCCACCTCCGCGGCTACTCGAAGCCGGTCACGGGTTTGTCGACCGTGTCGTTGATCACGAAGTCCTTGCCGCCGCTGCCCAGAGGTTGCAACTCCAGCTGGATGCGATGGGTGACCGACGACGTGGCACTGCCCTTCCCGCCGAGGGAGACGACCCAGAAATGGATGCCCGCCTCGCCACCCTTCTCATTGGACACCTCGACGCCGAACTCCATCTGCACAGGCCCGAGCTTGAACTGCAGCTCCTTGTCCTTGCCCTCCAACATGGCAGCACTCAACTCGGCGCGCAGTGCCTTGATGGCGTCGGCTAGTCCCACCGGGGTCTCGGGCATGGCGGGAATTGTAGCTTTTACCAGCGGACTAGACCGGCAGGCCCGTGACCTTCAGGCCGGCGCCGGGGTGGAGCTTGTAGCGGCCGTTGATGCCGATCAGCAGGGCCGTCAGCGACTCCAGGATACGGGCCGTCTCCAGGCCCCCGCAGTCCACGGAGCGGGCGCCCTTGAGGAAGCTCACGACGTCGGCCGCCACCTTGCGGGCATCCGAATCGCCGCAGATCAGGACGTCCTGGTCGAGCGAGAGCTCGGTTGCCTCCAGCGTGCCCGCCATGATCGTGTGGAAGCCGGACGCCAGCGACACATCCCGGCCCAGGATCGATCGGGCCTGCTGGGCGGCCGAGCCCTCCCAGACGCCGAGCATACGGGTCGGGCGCCCCCCCACCTCGCTGGCGAGGGGCACGGTGCAGTCGATCACCGTGACGCCCGGGGCAAGCGTCGCCTTGATGGCCTTGTAGGTGTCGGCCTGGCCGGGGAACGGGACGGTGACCATGACGACCGAAACGTCCTTCACGACCTCGGGGTTGGCGCCCCCCTCGATCGAGCCCGTCAGGCCCCTGCCGAGTGCCGCCGACACCCGCTCCGCCGCCGCCCTCGCACGGTCCGCCGCACGGCTGCCGATGATCGCGTCCTGCCCCGCGCCGGCCAGTCGGACCGCCAGACCGTAGCCAAGCCCTCCGGTCCCACCCACGATCGCGATCCGCATCAGAACGACTCCCTGGGCTCGTACACGCCGAAGACCTCCCGCAGCACATCGCAGATCTCGCCGAGCGTCGCGGAGGCGGAGAGGGCCTCGCGGATGGGGTAGAGGAGGTTGCTGGAGCCTCCGGCGACCGTGCGCACCCGATCGAGCGAGGCGGCGGCGGCGGCGGGGTTGCGGGTCGCCTTCACCCTGGCAAGCCGGGCGGCCTGGGTGGCCATGGCCGCGGGGTCCTGCCGGATGATGGGCGCCTGCTCGTCGGGCTCGGCGAAGCGGTTCACGCCGACGACCACCTTGCGCTGGTCCTCGATCGCCCGCTGCATCCGGTACGCTGACTCCTCGATCTGGCGCTTCACCCACCCGGCCTCGATGGCGGCCACCGCCCCTCCCATGGCATCGATGCGCCCGAGCAGTTCCTCGGCCTGCTCTTCTATCTCATTGGTGAGGTGCTCCACAAACCAGGACCCGCCGAGTGGGTCCACCGTGTCGCCCACCCCGGTCTCGAAGCCCAGCACCTGCTGGGTCCGCAGGGCGACCTTGGCCGCCTTCTCGGTGGGGAGGGAGAGCGCCTCGTCGAAGGAGTTCGTGTGCAGCGACTGCGTGCCGCCGAGCACGGCGGCGAGGGCCTCGTAGGCGGTGCGGACGATGTTGTTCTCCGGCTGCTGCGCCGTCAGCGTGGCACCCCCGGTCTGGGTATGGAACCGTAGCCACGAGGCCTCCTCCATCGCTCCGAAGCGCTCCTTCATAATGCGTGCCCACATGCGGCGGGCCGCCCGGAACTTGGCGACCTCCTCGAAGAAGTTCATGTGGCAGGCGAAGAAGAACGAGATCCGCCGAGCGAGGGCGTCGAGCGGCACGCCGGCGTCGAGGGCGGCCGAGACGTAGGCGATGGCGTTGGCCAGGGTGAAGGCGACCTCCTGCACCGCGGTGCATCCCGCCTCCCGCATGTGGTAGCCGGAGATGGAGATGACGTTCCACCGGGGGATACGCGCCTGGCAGTAGGCGAAGAGGTCCGTGGCCAGCCGCATGCTGGGGCGAGGTGGGAAAATGTACGTGCCCCGGGCCGAGTACTCCTTCAAGATGTCGTTCTGGACCGTGCCCCGGATCCGGTCCGCCGGCACGCCGTTGCGCTCCGCCACCAGTTCGTAGGCGAGGAGCAGGATGGGGGCGGTGGCATTGATCGTCATCGACGTCGAGACGAAGTCAAGCGGGATGCCGGCCAGCAAGATCTCCATGTCCTCGACGGTGGAAATGGCGACGCCGGTCCCCCCCGCCTCGCCTTCAGCGCGTGGGTGGTCGGAGTCGTAGCCCATCTGCGTGGGCAGGTCGAAGGCCACGGAGAGCCCGGTCTGGCCCCGCGCGAGCAGGAACTTGAAACGCTCGTTGGTCTGCTCGGCGCTGCCGAAGCCCGAGTACTGGCGCATCGTCCACAGGCGGTCCCGGTACATCTGCGGGTGGACGCCCCGAGTGAAGGGGTACTCGCCAGGCCGGCCGAGATCGGTCGCCGGATCCCAGCCTTCGAGGGACTCGGGGCCGTACGTGGACTCGATCTCGATCCCCGAGTCGGTGATGCGCCGGTCCTGGGGGCTCACGGGGCTATTCTACCGGCCGGTAGAGATGAGCCGACCGCCGGGACGAAACCTTGCAGGATATGGTCCAGCACA
>DASPZW010000006.1:0-5314 GCA_035636055.1 Actinomycetota bacterium | reverse complement strand
CTCTGACCGGGGCGCTCACTCCGTCGCCACCGCACCGAGCACCGGCAGCCTGGCCGCCCGGCGGGCGGGGCGGACCGCAGCGAGGATCCCTGCAAGGGCGCCGAGGACAAGGATGACCCCGATCTGGGCGACCGGCAGTGTGAAGGTCGCGAAGCCCTGCGCCTTGTTGGTGGCGTCGGCAAGGCCCCAACCGAGGAAGGTGCCGAGACCGAGCCCGCCGAGTACCCCGAACACCGACACGATCACCGACTCGAGGCGGACCATCGACCGGAGCTGCCGGCGGGTCTGGCCGACTGCCCGGAGCAGCCCGATCTCCCGGGTTCGCTCGTGGATGGCGAGCGACAGCGTGTTGGCGATGCCGAGGACGGCGATGACGATGGCGAGCGCCAGCAGCACGTAGACGATGCCGAGGATGAAGTTCACCCCCTGGCTGGCCGAGGCGATGAAGCCGGCCCGGTCGCTGACCGTCGGCTGGCCGTAGCCGGCCCCGGCCCGGGTCACGGCCGCCTGGGTGGCTGCGACGCTGGTCCCGGGGGACACCTTGATCATGATCACCGAGTCGACGACCTGGCGGGTGTGGGCAGCCCAGAGGCTCTGCGGCAACACGTAGTCGCCGGCAAGGTCGCGCGACCCGTAGAGGGCGCCGATGGTGAGCTGGGTCGTGGTCCCGTCGGGGAGGGTGGTCCCCAGGGCCGTGCCGACGTGCCAGCCGTGCGAGGCCGCCTCGTGCTGGGAGACTGCGAGCTGCCCGTCGCCGAGTGTCCCAATGGAACCGGCCCCTGTGTGGAGGTCCAGGACCGCACCGATCCGGGTCGGGTCCACGGCCGTGATCTGCTGCGCCGTGCCGGCGATCGTGGCCCTTCCCTCGGAGAGGCCCGTCGCGGTCTGGACGCCGGGGATCGTGGCGACCGCGTCGACCAGCCCGGGCGACAGGGTCCCCGGCCCGAAGTTGCCCGACGTGACGGCGATGTCGCCGGTGAACGACCCGCTGACCCCGTTGTTGCTCGCCGTCTTGAGCGATGCGGCGTACACGGTGAAGAGCGTGACGATGGCGACGCCGACCATGAGTGCCGTTGCGGCGGCGGCGCTGCGGCGTGGGCTCCGCATGGCGTTGCCCCGGGCCAGCAGTCCGGGGGTGCCCCGCCAGGCAGCCAGGGGCCGGCCGATCGCACCGGTGACCATCCGTGCCACGACGGGGCCGAGGGCGACCACCCCGACCGTGCTGAGGAGGGCGCCGATGCCCACGATCGACAGCACGCGGTTGCTGGGGGCCTGGGTGCCCGCCGCCACCGTCACGATACCGGCGGCCGAGAGGATGCTGCCCACGACCGCCCGGGCACGCGAGGTCTTCGGCGATTCGGCGGCCGCGCCCCGGAACGCGGCGAGCGGGGGGATCCGCGACGCCCGGAGGGCGGGAAGAAGACCGGCGCCCACGGTCACGACGATCCCGGTGATCAACGACACCGCGATGGAGGTGCCCGTCACCACGAGGCCGCCTGCCGGCAGATGGAAGCCGAAGCTGTCGAACAGACCCTTCAGGAGCCCGGCGATGCCGAGCCCGCTCAGCAGGCCCAGGCCCGAGGCCAGGGCGCCGATGCACAGCGCCTCGACGACGACAGACCCGAGGACCTGCCGGCGCGTGCCGCCGAGGGCCCGAAGCAGGGCGGCCTCCCGGCTGCGCTGTGCCATGAGGATGGCGAACGTGTTGGAGATGGAGAGGGTCGCCACGAGCAGGGCGATGCCGGCGAAGACGACGAGGACGGTCCGCAGCGCCGTGAGGAACGTGCTGCTCACAGCCGAGACGGCCTGCTGGGTTGCCGTGGCGCCGGTCAGGGCTTCGAGCCCGGTGGGCCCGGGCGGCAGCACCGTCTGGATGCGGGAGGCGAGCACGGCCTGGCTCACGCCCGACCGGGCCCGCACGACGATGCTTGTCGCCTGCCCGGAGCCTCCGAGGATGTAGCGCTCGGCGCCCTGCAGATCGAACGCGGCGAGGGTGCTCGTGCCGAGGCCGTCGGTGCCGGCAAACGTTGCGATACCAACGATGTGCACCCGCACGGGAGCCGGCATGAGCACGGTCGCCGTATCGCCGATGTGCAGCTTGCCCGCGGTGGCGGCGCCGCGGTTGATCACGATCTCGTCGTCGGCGGCGGGCGCCCGACCGGCCGAGAGCTGGTAGGGGTTGAGCGCGGCGTCGGGGATCCAGTACGAGGCAAGGCGGGGGGGTCCGTTGCCGCCGACCGCTACCCCGTCCGAGCCGATGATCTCCCCGAACCCGGTGATCGATGGCTCCGCCGCGGCGACCCCGGGGACGGCGCGGATGGTATCGACCAGCGAGATCGGCACGGCGGGGCGGGTCGCCTCGACGCCGCTGCCCACGCTGGTGGAGCTGCGGACGAGGGCATCGGTCCCGGCATTGGCCGAGGCGAAGAGCCTGTCGAAGTTCGCGCTCAACGTGTCGCCGAGCGCAAGGGCGCCGGCGAGGAACCCCACGCCGAGCACGACGGCGGCCAGCATCCCGATCAGGCGCCTGCGGTGCGCCCACAACCCCTTCAACGTGACGGTGAACATTGGCAGTTTCCCCTTTGCTGGTTGACGTCCCCGATGCTGGTGACGCCCCCGATGAAGTACGTGACGGGTACCTGATGGGTTCCGGTTCGGCGCTATTCCCCGATGGCCTTGAGTTGATCGAGGACCGCCTCGGCGGTCGGTTCCCGCAGTTCCCCGACGATGCGCCCGTCGGACAGGAACAGCACGGCGTCGGCGGAGGCCGCGGCCGCGGGGTCGTGGGTGACCATCACGATCGTCTGGCTGAACGACCGCACCGCCCGCCGCAGGAAACTGAGCAGTTCGGCACTCGAGCGAGAGTCGAGGTTGCCGGTGGGCTCGTCGGCGAAGATGATCTGTGGCCGGGTGACGAGGGCCCGGGCGACGGCGACCCGCTGCTGCTGGCCACCCGACAGCTCGGATGGCCGGTGGGCCAGGCGGTCGCCAAGGCGGACCTCGGCGATGACGGTGTCGAGCCAGTCCTTATCGGGCCGCTTGCCTGCGAGCAGCAGCGGGAGGGTGATGTTCTCCGCGGCGGTGAGCGTCGGCAGGAGGTTGAAGGACTGGAAGATGAAGCCGACCCGCTCCCGCCGGAGCAGTGTCAGCTCGGTGTCCGAGAGAGAGCCGAGCTCGACCTCGCCCAGGTACACTTCGCCGGAGGAGAGCTGGTCCAGGCCGGCGAGGCAGTGCATCAGGGTGGACTTGCCGGAGCCCGACGGGCCCATGATCGCCGTGAAGCGGCCTTGGGGGAAGCCGACGCTGACCTCGTCGAGGGCACGGACCGCCGTGTCGGCAGAACCGTAGACCTTGGTGGCGTCGACCGCCCGAGCCGCTGCCATCGTCAGTGTCTGTTGCATGGAACCTCCCTGTGGTCGGTGGCGGTTGGTGGTGGTCCCATGCTGGGGGCCGCGGCCCTCCAGGTCGTCACCTGCCGGGCTATTTCGCGCTACGGCCCCGCGTCCACCCGGACGGCCCCGCCTACCCCCAGGGGATGAGTGGGCCGTCCACCCTCGGGACGATGACGGGGGGGGTTGCGGTGCCCTACCCTCGTGGGGTGAGTACTGTCGCGGCTCCATCCACCTCCTCGCGAGCGCTGTGGCTGCGCGACGCCGCGACGACGGTTGTCCTCGGCGCCGTGATGATCGGGGGGATCTACGGTGCCGCCCGCCACCACAACGAGCACGTCTTCCGGCGCCCGGACGCGGCCGCGGTGGTCCTCCTCGTGGCTATCGTCGCGGCGTTGCTACTCCGGCGTCGCTACCCCGTCGCCGTGCTGGGGGCCGTTTGGGCCCTGACGCTCGTCTACTTTGCGGCCGGCTACCCGGACGGGCCGATCTGGTTGGGCCTCGTCGTCGCCTACTTCACCGCCGTCTCCCGTGGGCACCGCCTTGCCGGTGCTGTTGCTGCGGCGGGGGGGTTCCTGGCCTTCCCCTGGCTGGACGACCTGACGGGGCGCGGCCCGGGTCCGGGCCTCGGCTCCCTCTCCGCGCTCGCAGCCTGGCTGCTCGTCGTGTTCGGCGTCGGGGAGTGGGTGCGGCTCCGGCGGCTCCGGGCGGCCGAGGCCGCCCGGTTGCGGGAGGAGGAGGCATTGCGCCAGGCAAGCGAGGAGCGGTTGCGGATCGCCAGGGAACTGCACGACGTCCTCGCCCACAACATCTCGCTCATCAATGTCCAGGCGGGGGTCGCTCTCCACGTCAACGGCGTGTTGCCGGAGCAGGCCCGCACCGCCCTCGCCGCCATCAAGGACGCCAGCCGGGAGGCGCTCGGGGAGCTCCGCTCGGCGCTCGACGTGTTGCGCCAGTCCGGCGACGCGCCGCCGCGGCGGCCGGCACCGGGGTTGGCCGACCTGCCCGACCTCGTGGCCGGAGCCCGGACCGCCGGTCTCGACGTCCGCGTGGAGACGGAGGGCGCCCCCGTTGCCGTGCCCGCACCGCTGGACCTTGCCGCCTACCGGGTCGCCCAGGAGGCGTTGACCAACGTGATCCGCCATGCTGCTGCCACCACGGTCTGGCTCCGGCTCACCTACGCCGCCAGCGAACTTCGCCTCCGCATCGAGGACGACGGCAGAGGCCCAGCCGTGGGGGAGCCCGCGGGCGGCGGGAGCGGCATCGCCGGCATGCGCGAGCGCGCGGCCGCGCTGGGCGGCGAGCTGCGCACGGGCCGGCGGCCCGGTGGCGGGTTCCAGGTGTCTGCCCGCTTCGCGCTCCCTGCGAGCACGGAGAGCGAGCCGTGATCCGTGTCGTGCTCGCCGACGACCAGGCCCTCGTCCGGGCCGGCTTCCGGGCGCTGCTGGACGCCGAGGAGGGCGTCGAGGTCGTCGGCGAGGCGGCCGATGGCGCCGAGGCCGTCCGGCTTGCGAGGCGCCTGCTCCCCGACGTCGTCCTGATGGACATCCGGATGCCGGGCACCGACGGCCTGTCGGCCACCCGGGAGATCACCGCCGACGCCTCGCTGGCGGGGGTGCGGGTGGTCGTCCTCACCACGTTCCAGTTGGACGAGTACGTCTTCGAGGCGCTGCGCTTCGGGGCCAGCGGGTTCCTCGTCAAGGACATCGAACCGGCCGAGCTGGTCCGCGGGGTGCGGGCGGTCGCCGGCGGCGACGCGCTGCTGGCCCCCGGCGTCACCCGCCGCCTCATCGAGGAGTTCGTCGCCCGCTCGAAGGAGCCCCGGCCCGCGGCTGAGCTGCGCCTGCTGACCGAGCGGGAGCGTGAGGTGACGGCCCTGGTTGCCGAGGGCCTCTCCAACGGCGAGATCGCCGAGCGGCTCTTCG
>DASPZW010000005.1:0-2683 GCA_035636055.1 Actinomycetota bacterium | reverse complement strand
TCGGCGGCGAAGCCCTCGCGGATCAGGTCGATCGGATCCCTCGGCGGTGCGATCGTGGTGACCGGCGCCGGTCCCGCATCACCATCATCCTCCCCCGAAGGCCTCTCAGCCGGATCTGGAGCCGGTTGCCGAGCCGGAGCCGGGGGCTCATTCTGCCCGAGAACACATCGCACCGCTGGCCGGACGCCGAAGGTCTCGAAGAACGCTTCCACGAGGGGCGAGAGGTAGCCCGAGCCGGGCGCGGACACCTTGTCGCGATGGAAGCGGTTCGTGGGCGGGAACTGCAGCACCACCTCGCCGTCGTCGAACTCCGCAGGCGCCGCCGAGATCAGCATGGCGTGGGCGGTGATCTTGCGTTTCTTCACCAGTTCCATGACCGCGGGCCAGGCCAGCCGGATCCGCTCGATGTCGAGTTTGCCAGTGGGCGCCGGCACCGGTGCAGGCGGCGGGGGTGGGGCCGCGGCACGGGGCGAAGGCGCCGCCCGCTCGGGGGCCTTCGTCCAGCCGGAATGCCCGGCGGGAGGGGGAGCCGGCGCCGGGGCGGCGACGGCGCGCTGCACCGGCGGGGGGGCCGGGGCCGGCATGCCGGCCGGCTCCTGGTCCGGCAGCGCCACAGGCTCGAGGCCCGCAATCCGTTCCAGCCGTTCGATGCGGGCGAGCAGCGACGACGACGATGCGTGCAGGTCCGGCCGAGCCATGCGGGCGAAGGCGATCTCGAGGGAGAGCCGGCTGTCCACCGCCTGCCGGAGCTGGATGTGGGCCTCCCCGGCGAGGTCGAGGATGCGCAGGAGCTCGCCCGGACCGAAACGGTTCGCCTGGGCGCGGAGGCGGGCGAGGCGGTCGTCGGCGACGTCGAGGATCTCCTGGGGGGCTGCGGTGTGCTGGATGAGGAAGAGGGACCGGAGCTGGTCGACGAGGCCCCGAAGGAACTCCCGGGGCTCCTGGCCGGAGCGGATGAGGCGGTCGGTGAACGCGAAGCACGCCCCGACATCACGCTCGGAGATCAGGTCGATCGCCTCGGACAGGATCTCGTCGGAGACCGTGCCGAACAGCCGTGCGATGTCCTCGGCGGTGACCGTCCCGCCGGAGTAGGTGATGGCCTGCTCGAGCAGCCCCAGGACGTCCCGCATCGATCCCGACGAGCGGACCGACAGCAGCACCACCGCTGCCTCGTCGATGGTGATGCCCTCGGCCGCGCAGACGTGCAGGATCCGCTGGGCGACCGCTTCCGGCTCGAGCGCCCGGAACTCGTAGCGCTGGCAGCGGTCGAGCACCGTCTGGAGCACCTTGGCGGGCTCGGTGGTGGCAAACACGAAGATGACGTGGGAGGGAGGCTCTTCCAGCACCTTGAGCAGGGCGTTGTTGGCTGCGGCGGTGAGCATGTGGCATTCGTCGAGGATGTAGACCTTCCACCGCCCGCCGACCGAGGCGTAGGCCACCTTGTCCCGCAGGTCGCGGGCGTCATCGACCGAGCCGTGGGTGGCGGCGTCGATCTCGACGACGTCGAGCGAGTTGCCCTCGGTGATCTCCCGGCACGAGGCGCACTCGTTGCACGGCTCGCGCGTCGGTGCCCGCTCGCAGTTGAGGGCCTTGGCCAGGATCCGTGCCGTCGACGTCTTGCCGGTCCCACGGGGGCCCGAGAACAGGCAGGCATGGGCCATACGGTCCTCGGCGAGCGCATTCTGGAGCGTCCTCGTGACATGCCCCTGCCCAACCACATCACCAAACGTCTGCGGCCGATAACGCCTATAAAGAGAGAACTGCCCCATATCTATTCACCTGAGAGAGAAGAATCCCATCATAAGCCCATCCGAAGTCCCCCTACCCCCGGCCGTACCTGCCTTTGCCTTGCCCTAGCTTTGCTTTGCTTTTGCCTTGCCTTTGCCTTGCCCTGCCTTTGCTTTGCCTTTAAACACTCCCGCACTGAAGACGGTAAGGGAGGCAGGGGGGAGGCCGACCGGAGTCTGGGCGACTGACCCGGCCAACGAGACAAGTCCGGGCAAGAGGTACGCCGGGTCGTCGGAGCCCCAGACCCGGTCGGCCTCCCCCCACCGCGGACCAGAACCGCGTAGGTGCGGCCGCGCACCCACCATTGACTCCGCGTTCCTGGGTGCAATCCTCGCCGCCGGCTCAGGCCAGGTGACCCCGCGGCACTGCCGCTCTCCGCTTAGGGCTGCTTCCTTCCGGACCTGACCCGGTTCACGACGCTGGCTCGCGCGGGACCCAACCTTCAGCACCGGCTGCGAGGCGCTTGCCGCAAGCACGCGGAGCCGCTGGTGGGAATTCAGTCTCCCGTAAAGCGGATTTGGAGTTCAGGGAACCGCCAACTCCCCACCTAGCGCGACCGCTCGCAGAGTGTACATCGACGTCCAACTGGGCGGAGGCGGCGCGATTTGAACGCGCGAGGGGCTTGCACCCCAACGGATATTCCAGACCCGCGCCATAGACCGGACTAGGCGACGCCTCCGTCCCAGATTGTATGACGGACCACGCCTCCCCTCTGCGGCCCCCCGACACGAACCTGACCTGGAGCAGACATGGATCTGAAACAGACCTGACACAGATATCGGGCATCCCTGGAAGAGACTAGGCAAGGACCGCAAAAGTACGTAACCCATGAGGCTCAAAAAGGGCAGACGTTCGCGTCGCCATGTGGCATGATTGCGCCGTGGGTAACGTCTCA
>DASPZW010000004.1:0-3126 GCA_035636055.1 Actinomycetota bacterium | reverse complement strand
CCCTGCCGTTGGGAGTGCCGACCCACCACGTCCGGATCGCAACCCCGGCCACCACGGCGAGGAGCCAGTTGGCAGCTATCCGGATCACCCCACCACGCCCGTATGTGTCCAGGATGACGGCGATCAGATACCACGACAGTGTCAGGGGGATGAAGTTCCGCAGGAAGTGGTAGGGCGTGAAGCTGTCCTTGTGCGACATGAGCCCAACGACGGTGAAGACGACGAACACCGCGCCGTCGCCGATGGGCAGGAGGAGGTTGTCCGGCAGGCGACGCCGGACCACTGAGCGGTTCTCGGCTCTCACGGACACAACCTACCGCATGAGAAGCGTGACAACTTTTTGTTGCTGGACAACGATTTTTTCACACGCTTCACACCAGGAACAGGTTCCTCAGGTTCCATCGCCCAGGGAGATGCGGCCCCCGGGGCCGGACCGGATCAGGCCCTCGGCCGACAGGGCACCCACCGCTGCCGCGACCCGTTCAGGCGGCTCGCCCCACCGGGCGGCCAGGTCGGCGACCCGTGCGCTCGGGGCCTCCCGGACGGCATCGACGATCCGCCCTCGCAACTGGCGCATCGAGCCCTCGAAGGCCTCCGCCGTTCGCCCCGGGGGCTTGACCGCCCGGGGATTCGTGCGGTAGCGGCAGCCTCTCCGGAGAGGGCAGGCGGTGCAGAGCGGTTCCGGCCGGCACACCTCCCTGCCCAGGTCCATGAGCGCAGCGTTCCAGGCGCCGGGGTCCGACCTGTCGAGCCACGCCCCGGCGGCACGGCGGACATCCGCAGCGCCGGCCGTCTCCATGCCGAGTCGGTGCCGGGCCACCACCCGGCGGACGTTGGTGTCGATGGCCGGGACCGCAGCCCCGTAGGCGAAGGAGGCGACCGCCGCCGCGGTGTAGGGGCCGACCCCCGGGAGGCGAGCAAGCGCGGCCGGGTCCGATGGCACGACGCCGCCGTGCTCGGCCACGATGACGCCCGTCGCCCGCCACAGGGCCGCTGCGCGGCGGTTGTAGCCGAGTCCCTTCCAAGCCCGCAGGACGTCGGCGAGCGGGCCGGCGGCCAGCGCCGCCGGCGTCGGGAACTGGGTGAGGAACCGTCGGTAGGCGGGGACCACCCGGCTCACCTGGGTCTGCTGGAGCATCACCTCCGAGACGAGGACTCCGTACGGTTCGGGCTGGGCACGCCAAGGGAACGCCTCCCGCCGCGGCTCGTACCAGGACCTGAGGGCCGACCTGCTCAGTCCGCCGCCACCGGCTCCGCCGGCTGTACGGGCTGCACGGGCTCCGCAGGCTGCACGGGCTGCACCGGCTCCACCGACGCCGTGCAGAACTTGCACCGGCGGGCCTCCTTCGGGATGTCGCTGAGGCACTCCGGGCACGGTCGCGTGGTCACCTCCGGCTCGGGCACGCCCTTGTTGCGCCGTGCGGCAAGGACATTGAGCGGCTTGATGACGAAGAAGAACACCGCAGCCGCGACGGAGAAGAACGTGATCGCGGTATTGATGAGGTCCCCGTACTGGAACGTGCTGCCACGGATGGTGAAATGGAGCGACGAGAAGTCTGCCTTCCCGGGGATGCCGACCAGCGGCGTCAGGATGTCGCTGACGAATGCCTTCACCACCGCCCCGAACGCGGCGCCGATGACGACCGCCACGGCAAGGTCGACGACATGGCCCCGGAGCAGGAACTCCTTGAACTCCCCTACGACGCCCTTTTTGTCAGCCATACCTGCCTCCTTTCCTGGCTGGACCGCAGTGGACTCAGAGATTCCGCAGCTTCTCCGCAAGGCCACGGAGGGCCTTGCCCCGGTGGCTGATGGCGTGCTTCTCCTTGGCCGTGAGTTCCGCCATGGTGCGGGACTCATGCTCGGGGATGAACCAGGGGTCGTAGCCGAAGCCACCGGACCCCCTGGGCTCGTCGCCGATCCGTCCCTCGCACGAACCGACCCCGGCGATCTCCTCCCCGTCGGGCGTCACCAGCACGGCGACGCAGCGGTACCGGGCACCCCGCCGCTGGGGCGGAATCCCCTCGAGGGAGGCGACAAGCCTGGCGTTGTTGTCCTCGTCGGTCGCCTGCTCACCGGCGTAGCGGGCCGACCGGACACCCGGCTCCCCGCCGAGGGCGTCCACCTCGATCCCCGAGTCGTCGGCCAGGGCGGGCAGGCCGGTGATCGCGCTCACCGCGTGGGCCTTGAGCAGGGCATTGGCGAGGTAGGTGTCGCCGGTCTCCTCGATCTCGGGCCAGCCTCCCACCTCGTCCCGGGACGCCAGGACCAGCGGCAGCCCGGCCAGAATGTGGCGCACCTCGGCGATCTTGCCCGGGTTGGTCGAGGCGATCACCACGGTGTCTCCTGCCTTCACGTCTCCAGAATGCGGCGCTGCGTGGCGACGATCTCCTCGACGCCCTTCCGCCCGAGGTCCAGCATCGCTTGGAGTTCCTCGGGTGTGAACGGCATCCCCTCGGCCGTGCCCTGCAACTCCACGAAGCCGCCGGACCCGGTCATCACGAGGTTGAGGTCGACCTGGGCCGTCGAATCCTCCGTGTAGCAGAGGTCGAGGCAGGGCACCCCGTCGATGATGCCGACGCTGATGGCGGCAACCTCCTCCCGCAGGGGGGACCGGGGGAGCTTGCCTCGCTCCACCAGGAGCCCGCAGGCGTCCGCCAGGGCGAGGTAGGCACCGGAGATCGATGCGGTCCTGGTGCCACCGTCGGCCTGGAGCACGTCGCAGTCGATCCAGATCGTCCGCTCCCCCAGGACACGTTGGTCGGTGACCGCCCTGAGCGACCTGCCGATCAGGCGCTGGATTTCCTGGGTCCGCCCGCTCTGGCGCCCCTTGGCGGCTTCGCGCGGGGTGCGCGTCTCGGTGGCCCGGGGCAGCATCGAGTACTCGGCGGTGACCCAGCCCTTGCCGGAGCCCCGGAGGAAGTCGGGGACCTTGTCCTCGACGGAGGCAGTGACCAGCACGCGGGTCCGCCCGGCGGCGTAGAGGGCCGAGCCCTCCGCGAACTCCGTGTATCCACGGGTGACCGAGATCGGGCGGAGCTCGTCGGGGGCGCGCCCGTCGGTTCGCTTCATCCGCGCGACCCTACAGCGTTTCCCTCTTCAGGGGGATCGCAGCCTCTAGCGCCG
>DASPZW010000003.1:0-7337 GCA_035636055.1 Actinomycetota bacterium | reverse complement strand
TTCGGCATCGACGCCTCCGCCCTCAACGACGACCGCATCGGCCGGGCACTGGATGCCGTCGCCCCCAAGCTGGAGGGGATCGTGGGATCGGTGGGGGCGGTGGCGATCGCCGCCTTCGGCATCGACGTGGCCCGCCTGCACTGGGACATGACGTCGATCTCGCTCTACGGCGCCTACGACGACCCGGAGGAGGGCTTCGCCAAGCCCCGCTTCGGCCATCCCAAGGACCGCCGTCCCGACCTCAAGCAGGTGCAGAACGGCCTGGCGGTCACCGCGGACGGCGGGATCCCGATCTTCCACCGTGCCTACGACGGCGGGGCCGGGGAGGTGGCCCAGGTGGTGGGTGCCATGGAGGCGTTGCGGGCCATCGCCTCACCGCGCACATTCCTGATGGTGGGCGACTCCAAGCTCGTCTCGTACCCGAATGTGGTGGCCATGACGAGGGCAGGCGTGACCTTCATCGCCCCGGCGTCCAAGACCCACGTGGATGCCGACACCCTGGGTGCCCAGGACCTGACCACGGCTACCCCGGTTGCCTACGTGGCCCAGCGGGACGAGGCCAAGGACCCCGACGCTGCCGGTCGG
This sequence comes from Actinomycetota bacterium, assembly GCA_035636055.1. Classification (GTDB taxonomy): domain Bacteria; phylum Actinomycetota; class CADDZG01; order JAHWKV01; family JAOPZY01; genus JAOPZY01. Next base: position 6,752 of record DASPZW010000003.1, on the reverse strand, counting down.
TGGTGGGTGCGGGAGGACGCCACGCTCCTCAAGGGTCCCCGCAGGGCGGATCCCGTCGTGGCGCTGCGCCGGATCTTCGTGCACTCCTCCGCCCGGGCGGGGGCAGCCAGTGCCGCACGGGCCAAGAAGCTGGCCCGGGCACGGGACGACCTTGAGCGGCTGGAGCGGGGATTGGGGGGCCGCTACTACCCGACCGCCAAGGAGGTCAACGAGCGGGTGGCGGCCATCAGCCGGGAGCGCCGCGTCAAGGGGTACCTGCAGGCCAGCGTCGGCACCGACGCTGCTGGCAGGCTCACCCTGGCCTGGCACTTTGACGAGGACGCCCTGGCCGCCGAGGCCGCCACAGACGGCTGGTATGCCCTGCTCACCAACCTCGATCCCGCTCAGGCTGACGCAGCAGAGGTGCTCCGGCGCTACAAGGGCCAGGAGGTGGTCGAGCGCCGGTACGGGAATTTCAAGGGCCCCCTGGCGGTGGCGCCCATGTTCCTGCAGAACAACCGCCGCATCGAATCCCTCGTGAGCGTCATCTGCCTGGCCCTGCTGGTGTTCAGCCTGGTTGAGCGGGCGCTGCGCCTGGCCATCTCCCCGGCCGTGCTCCTGGCCGGGCTCTGGGCAGGACGGGTGGCCAAGCCAACGGGACGGCTCATCTTCTCGGCGCTCTCACGGCTGCGTCTGGTCCCCGCCACGGCCACTCATCCGGCAACTATTCCCGAGCCACCGCCACTGCAGGCCCGCATCCTGGAGCTCCTGAACGTTGACGCCACTCGCCCTCGTCGATGAAAAGGTGGCGCTCAGGAACCTGGGACCCTACGGCCGGTCATGTGCGGAACATCCGGCTAGCGCCCATCCATCGATGTTGGCGAGAATTCGTTCGCAGCGAACGAAAAGCCACCAAACGTCTTGCGGGATCGTCAGGGCACGTAGAGCGTCGCCGCTTGGCCCTTCTTCACCTGCACGCCCGACGGGGGATCCTGCAGCAACACGAGGTTCGTCCCGCAGGTCCCGCTGCGGGAGGTCACCGTCACGACAAGACCCAGGCCCTCCAGCTGTGACTTCGCCGCCGCGCAGGTGGCGCCATTGGCGACGTTGGGCATGGCGAAGGGCTGTGGCCCGATGCTCACCGTGAGCGTCACCCCGCTGCCCTTGGGCACGCTGGTGCCGGCTGCCGGGATCTGGTTCACCACCGTCTCTGCCCCGGCGTCGTTGTAGGTCTCCTGGCGTACGGGGCTCAGGCCAGACGTCGACAGGGCTGCCTGGGCCGCGGCGTAGGCAGTGCCCGACACCGATGGGACCGGGACCATCTCGGGCCCCTTCGACACCGTCAGCGTGACGGGTGTGCCGGGGCGGACGGCTTGGGGGGGCGGCTCCTGGTGGACCACCGTTCCCGGCTTGGACACGTCGAACACCGGGTTCAGGATGGGATCGGGCAGGCCGGCCGCACGGATGGCCTGCTGGGCCGCCGCGATGTCCTGTGTCTCCACGGACGGCACCTGCCGGACGTCCGGGCCCTTGCTGACGTTCAGGCGCACCGTCGAGCCCCGAAGCCCGAGTGGCCCAACGCTGAACGGTGGGCTCGCCCCGACGACCGTCCCGGAGACGCTGTCGTCGAACACCGCAGCGACACGGGCGTGGAGCCCGGCCCCGCGCAGGCGGGCAACCGCGTCGGCCTGCCTAAGGCCCTTCACCTTCGGCACCGGCTGGAGCATGACCGCGCCCGCACCCACGACCAGCACGAGAAAGACAGCGAGCAGCAGGGGCCAGCGCCGGCGGCGCTTCCGGCGCACCACGGGGGCCATCATCGTCTCCTGGTTCTCGGTGGCCACCACCGAGGTGATCTCGGCGGCAAGCTCCGACAGCGGGGGAGCCTGCGGCAGCGACGCTGCTGCTTCGGCGAGGACGGCCCGCATCGCGGCGGCCGTCGGGTACCGGGTGGCGGGATCGGGCTCGGTGCTCATCGCCACGACGGCGTCGAGCGGTGCTGCCTCGGGCTGCTCGACCGACGGTGCCGGCACCCGGGAGGTCAGGTGCTCGTGGAGCACGTGGGCCACGTTACCTTCGAAGGGTGGAGCGCCGCAGATGAGTTCGTAGAGGACGCAGCCCGCGGCGTAGAGGTCGGCCCGCCCGTCCACGGTCTCACCGCGGATCTGCTCGGGGGCCGCGTACGAAGCGGTGCCGAGCAGGTTGCTCGACGTGGACGCCTGCTCGGCCATCCGGGAGATGCCGAAGTCGGTGACCTTGACTTCCCCGGCGGCCGTCACCAGCACGTTCTCGGGCTTGATGTCCCGGTGCACCAGGCCGCTGGCGTGCGCAGCCTCCAGCGCCGCCAGCACCTGGCCCAGCAACGCCGCGGCCTGGGCGGGCTCGACGTTGCCCCGGGCGGCAAGCACCTCCCGCAGCGTCCGGCCCCGCACGTATTCCATGACCATGAAGTACGAACCGTCGCTCGATCCCCAGTCGTGGACCTGGACGGCATTGGGATGCGACACGCGGGCTGCGGCCTGAGCCTCGGCCCGGAACCGTTCGACGAATCCGGGCCTGGCGGCAAGTTGCTCCGGCAGCACCTTGACGGCGACGATCCGGCCGAGGACCTGGTCGCGGGCACGGAAGACCTCGCCCATGCCCCCGGCCCCGATCCGGGCTGCGACCCGGTAGCGCCCGGCGATGACTTGCGACGCAGTCGTCTGGGTCACGGAGCGCTCGATGGGGTGCTCGATGACCTGCCCAAGGAGGTGCTCAACGGGTCGGTGTCGGGCTCGGCTGCAGCTTGCGCAGCGTGGCGTCGACCTCCGCCTGGAGGGCCCACAGGCGCGTGTCCACCCCTGACAATGCCGTGGACAGGTCGGTCACCTTCTTGGTCTGGGCGGCGTTGTTGGACTGGGCCGCCGTGACCCCCTGCTGGAGGGTCGAGATCGTGCCCTGGAGGCCGGTGATCGACTGCTTCAGCGCGGCGAGCTGGCTGGTCATGCCCTGGGTGGTCGCCGTGACCGCCTGCTGGAGCGCAGCGATCTGGGCGGCAAGCTGGTCCACCCCCGTCGTGTCCGGCACCACCTTGGTCTGGGTCTCGACCTTCGTCACGACCCGGGTCTGCACATGGTCCTGCACCTGGGCGGCCGGGGGCCGGGACGCCCCCACCGAGGAGCCCTGCCAGGCGACCGCGACCAAGGCAGCGGCCACCAAGGGGGCCGCCAGAAGCGCCAGCGGTCGTACGGATGCTGCGTTCACTTAACGACCACCTCCACGAGTCACGGTACTGCCTGAAGGGCCGAAGTCGGCGGCAATCCGATCCTCCTCACCCGCGTACCCGCCCCACCACGATCGACGCCGTCACAAGGAAAAACGTTGCTTCAGCGCCATCACGTTCGCCACGTAGCGCTTGGTCTCGGCGAACATCCCCTTCTGGCGCACGGACCGAAGGCCCTGGTAGTACCCGGCCACGGCAAGCTGCTGGTCCCCCTTCGCCTGCTGCAGCAGGTAGGCAAAGAAGGCGACGCCGGCCTCGACGTTGTGCTCGAGGATGGCGGTGTTCACGCTGCGCTGGAGGATGTTCACGCCTGTGAAGCGCCCCGTTTCGGGCATGATCTGCATGACGCCCACCGCCCCGGCCTCGCTGATCAGGTGCTGCTGCCACCCCGACTCCTGCCAGGCCAGGCCCTCGATCAGGGCCGGGTCCAGCTTGTAGAGCCTGCTGTAGCGCACCAGCAGTGCCGCCACCGCCGCCGGGGACGGGACGGGGATCCGGATGACCTGGCCCACACGCAGCAGATTGGGCTTGGTGATCCCGTTGACGCTCCCCAGCGCCGACGGCGTCACGTTGAAATGGCCGGCAATGACCGTGAGATTGTCCCCGGACTTCACCGTGTAGGTCACCACCTGGGCCATGGTCGGGATCCGCACGGGCGGCGGGGCCGGCACCGGCCCAGGCGACGGGGTCGGCGTCGATTGTGGGGTCGTGGGGATCCTGAGGTGCGTCCCGATCAGGACGACACTGGGGTTGGCGAGGTGGTTGGCCTGGGCGATCGCCTGCGGCGTCGTGCCGTATTTGTTGGCGATGGTCGCGAGGTTCTCCCCCGGCGCCACGACGTAGCCGACATCGGCCAGCCCGGCCGCCGCCATCGCTGCGACGACGATCAGCGCCGAGGCACTCCGTCCGCGGTTCGTCGCCCTGCGGTTTGTCCGGCCTGCAGGCATGCGCGCTCCCGTCGCCAAAGGGAACGCAATTTAGCAGAAGATAACAAGACTGTGCAAGTCATAACATTTGTAACACACCGGGAGCGCGGTCAGCCGGCGTGGTTTTCCAGTTGTCGTCCGCTCCTGCGGAGCGTTCGACAACCCCCGAATAGGACACAGGGGGATTCGCAGCTCATCCCCTCCGCTTCGCTCCGGGGGGCTGCTACTCCCCCCTGGACCCCCCAAGCACCTCGGCCACGCCGTTGCGCAGGACGGCAGAGCCGCGGCCGTTCAGCGTCTCGAAGCCGTAGGTCGTCACGGCACCGGCCGACCCTTCGACCCAACCCCGCGTCGTGAGGGTCTCTCCCGGGAACACCGGTTTCGAGAAGCGGACCTTGATCCGCCGCAGGCGGGCGGGGTCCCCCCCGGCGACGGCGTCGAGGACGGCTTTGGAGGCGAACGCCATCGTGCACATCCCGTGGAGGATGATGCCCGGCAGGCCCGCGGCGTTGCGGGCGAACTCCGGGTCGGTGTGGATGGGGTTGTAGTCCCCCGACGCCTCGGCGTAGCGGTAGGTCTGGTTCTCGTCCACGGTCTGGGCAGTCGTGAAGACGTACTCGGGCTCGGGCTCAACCTCGGCGGCCGCCTTGGTGCGAGACCCGCTCCCGCGCACGAACAGGAGGCTGCGCAGTTCGGCAGCGGTGACGCCCTCCTGGTTCGTGAGCTTCGTGTAGACGGTGAACGTCTCCCCCGACTCCTTGGTCTCGACGCTCTCCAGCCGGCCCTCGATCGTCAGGGTGTCGCCGGGGCGGATCGGGGCGTGGAGCAGGTGGTCCTCCTCCCCATGCACGAGACGGGCGAGGTTCACCTCGAGTTCGGGGTCGAACAGGGCCACCGCGAGCACCGACTGCACACCGACGATGGGGAACGCCGGCGGGGCGACGGGCTGCTCACCGGCGAACGCCGGGTTGTCCTCGTTCGTCGCTGCGGCGTAGGTCCGGATCGCATCCGCCGTGACCTCGTAGGTGGAGGTCGGATAGGTCTTGCCCGCCAGTGCAGTGTTGATCGCCAACGTGCTGCCTCCTGTTCGTGCGCCGAGTCCGCTAATCCAGGCGCCCGAGGATATGACGCCCGATCACGACCCGCTGGATCTGCCCCGTGCCCTCGAAGATGTCGTAGACCTTGATGTCACGGAACCACTTCTCCACAAGATGCTCCTTCGAGTACCCCTCCGGCCCCATGATCTCGATGGCGCTCACGCAGGCCCGGAGCGCCGCGCGGGGGCCCGACGCCTTCGCCATCGAGGCCTCCTTCGAGTTGGGGACCTGGTTGTCGGCCATCCACGCAGCCCGCCGGCAGAGTGCCCGGGCGGCGGCCAACTCGCGGTCGGTGGCCGCAAGCCTCGCCTCGACGAACGGGCGGCGGCGGGAATGGCGGGGGATCTCGGTCCTCTGCCACGCAGCCACGTACTCGAAGGCCGCACGCCCGATCCCGACCGCCATGGCTGCGGCGCCCGGGCGGGAGGCGTCGAAGGCCCGGAGGGTGCCCTTGAAGCCGGACGCCGGACTGAGCGCCGCCTCCCCGCCGACGATGTGGTCAAAGGGGATCCGGCACCCGTCGAAGATCAGCTCGGCGGTCTGGGAGGCAGTCAGCCCGAGCTTGCGCTCGATCCTGCCCACCCTGAGTCCCGGCGTGCCCTTGAGCACGACGAAGAGCCTCTGGCCCGAGCGGCCGGCCCCCGGGTCGATGGTGGCGTTGACGACGAGCACGTCGGCGCGGGCGCCGTTGGTGCAGAAGACCTTGGTGCCGTTGAGCACCCACTCGTCGCCGTCGCGCACCGCGGTCGTCCGGATGTTCGAGACGTCCGAGCCGGCCTGGGCCTCGGTCACCGCCATCGCCCCGAAGCGGGGCCCGGCACCGTCGAAGACCTCGGTCAGGAACCGCCGCTGCTGGTCCGGGGTCCCCTCGGCTGAGATCGCCGTCCCGGCGAGGCCCGGGCCGGGGATGTTCAGGATCATCGCCGCGTCGCCCCAGGCCAGCTCCTCCCCGCCGACCACCGCCACCATGGTGTCGGAGCGTGCTCCCTCCTCGTGGCTGGGTGCGGGGACGATGGCGGCGCGGTTACCCGCCATCTCGCCGAGCCTGGCGATGACCTCCGGCTCGACCGTCCCGAGCACGTCGGCGGCACGGGCGCGGGGGCGCAGTTCCTCGACCGCGAAGCCGTGGAGGAACTCCCGGAGCGCCTCCATGCGGTCGTCGAGGGCGAAGTCGATCACCGGGCGCCGCCCCTGCGCTCCTCGGCGGGCTGGTACCCGCTGGCGAGGAAGAGGTCGCCGACGACCCAGGGGGCGTCGAGGCTGGCAAGGGTCATAGCGTCCCGGTACCACAGCTCCACGGGGTGGTCCCGCATGTACCCGTGCCCACCGAGGACCTGGACTGCGTCGTCCGAGGCCGCCGCTGCCGACGCCACCGCCGCCCCGCAGGCAGCCATCACCAGCCGGCTCGCTGTCTCCCGGCCCCCGTCCAGCGCCCAGGCCGCCTCCCAGCAGAGCAGCCGGGCCGCCTCCAGGTCCGTTGCCCGGTCG
>DASPZW010000002.1:0-4765 GCA_035636055.1 Actinomycetota bacterium | reverse complement strand
GGGGGCCGCACGGGGCGGGCGGGCCTGGGCGACCGGGCGCAGCAGGCGGCCCAGATCCGCGGCATCGTCGAAGCGCTCTTCGGGCAGGGGTGACAGCGCCCGGGCGACGGCCGCGTCGAGGTCGCGGGGGACGTCGGGACGGAAGTCCCGGGGGTGGGCAGGTTGCGGGCGGACCTTGCCGGTGGGCGAGGCGAGATCGTTGCCCGCCACCCGGGGCGAGCGTCCGGTGAGCGCGGTGAACAGCACGACCCCGAGGGCGTAGAGGTCGGCGGCCGGGCCGGGTTCGCCGCCTTCCAGGACTTCGGGGGCCAGGAAGGAGAGGGTCCCGATCAGCGCACCCGTCGCCGCCAGATCTCCCCCCAGTGCGGCCCCGGCGACCGCGAAGTCGGTGACCTTCAGTTGCTCGGCCTCCGAGAACAGGATGTTCGCTGGCTTCAGATTCCGGTGGACCACCCCGGAGCGGTGGGCGTACGCCAGGGCCTCGCAGACATCGGCGCCGATGGCGGCGACCCGGGCCGGGGGCAACGGAGCGCGTTCTGCGAGGAGGCGCGCGAGCGACCCGCCGCCCAGGTACTCCATAACCGCGTAGGGGGCCTCGTCGTAGTGCCCGGTGTCATAGACCGCAGCAATGTTGGGGTGGATGAGCGCCCCCGCCGAGAAGCCCTCCCGGCGGAACTCCGCGCAGAACACCTCGTTCGAGAGGAGGTGGCGGTGGAGGATTTTGACGGCGACCTGTCGTTCCAGGACCTCGTCGACCGCCCGCCAGACAACCGTCATCCCTCCGGCGCCAATCTCGCTCTCCAGTCGGTACCGGCCGGCGAGCCTGACGTCGATCATCGACCCAGTCTAGCGGTCAGTCCGGCGGGGCCACCGCAGAGGGACCGACGACGGGACCCTCGAACAGCGGCGTGCCGGGCCCCGAGGCAGGAGCGCCCGTCCCCCGGCGGCGAGCCACGCTGCGCGCCCACGAGAAGAGGATGAACAGCGCGGCGCCTGCCATGAGGGCGAGGGCCACGATGTTGTAGGCGGTGGACCGGATCGACAGCCGGCCCGTGGAGATCCTCGCCGGCGCCGAGGTGTTGGTCAGCAGGTCCACCTGGACGTGGAAACTCCCCGTGAAGTTGGCGGTCGCCTTCACCTGGATCGTCTGGGCCCCCGGCGACAGGTCGAGGGGGAGGCAGGTCGTCTGGGCCGGCAGGCTCGGACTGTGACAGGGCACACCATCCTTGAAGGCGAGCTTGTCGGACTCCAGGCCCACCTTGACGTGGACCTTGTACGTGGTCTTCGACGTGATGGCGAGCGGGATCGTCGCGTGCCGGTTCGTGAGGACGATCAGCTGGTCCCTCGGTGCCTGGATCTTCGCGAACTCACCCTTGACGGCGTCGAGGACCGACCGGGCGAATCCTCGGCCCCGGTCCGGGGCCCCGTTCTGTCCCCACGACTCGGAGCCTTCGGCGATGAGGAGGCGCCGGGTGAGCTCCGCGATCACGTCGAGGGGTGGGCCGATGGCCGAGAAGTCATCGAGAGACACGCGCGCCGACCGCAGCTGGTCGAAGAAGTCCTTCCCCGGTGATTGGGGGAGGGCGTAGGACACGCTCTGGGCGACCGTGCGGACCGGGGTGTCCGTCGCCCCCGCGATCATGGCGTCAGGGGCGGCACCGGTCATCCACGGCGACCCCGTGGCCGGGGTCAGGGCGTCGAGGATGCCCTTGATCACGATGTCGCTGGGGTCCCAGTCCGGTGGGGCGAGCACCGCCATCGACCGGGCGTTGGCAGGCTGCTCGAGCAGGATCACCGCCGATTCGGCAAGGAATCGCTGGCGGATCTGCAGCGCGCTCAGCCCCGGTCCGCCCTGGAGGCGGGAGGTGAGGACGTCGTCGACGACAAGTGCCGCGAGGGTGGGGCCGTCGCCCCGGCCCGCCGTGCGGGAGGTCGGTCCGCGGAGTTCCACCTGGGCACCAGGGGTGAGCACCGGCGGGGTGAACGATTGCAGCGACGCCGGGGAGACCACGACGTTGTCGATGCCGAGGGTGGCGAGCTGGCTCAGCGTCGCCTCGTCGACCAGGCCGTCGGACGGAAGGAACCATCCGGGGAGGGGATCGAAGCCCAGCACCTGTTTGACCTCCGCACGGCCGGCGTCCAACTGCGCCCCGATGTCGCCGCCGAGCCCGTTGCTCATCAGCCCCGGCAGCGGCGCGTCGGAATAGGCGGAGGCAATCAACCGGACGCCGGGCCGGGAGGCCAGGTTCTTCAGGCGCGCGATCGTCGCCACGGCGGCCTGGGCGGGAGGGTCGGAGGGCTGGACCTGCTGGCCGGCGCCGGAGGGGGTGAGCCTGGTGAATCCGGCGGGCGACGCCATGAACGCGAGGTCGTCGAGGAGGTTGCCGGACGGCGCCACGGTGACGGTGACCTCGGCATGGTGCGGGTCTTCGAGGGCATCGAGGATGCGGGTGATCCGTCCTTGGGGGGCGATCGCATCCTCCAGCGCCATGGATGTCTCCCGTCGCTGGGCGTCGAAGGCGCTGGGCGCGTCCAGCGGGACGATCAGCGCGAGGCCGAGCGGGTGATCGACGCCCTGGGCCTCCGTGAAGTACAGGAGCTGGGTGTTGATCGGGCTGGCGGTGTAGCCCCCCGCACCCACGGTGAAGCGCAGCGGGTAGGCCCGGTCGTCGGCCCCGGTCTTGAAGAATGTGATCGACGAGAGGGGAGCCTGGTGGTCGAACAGGACGTCCACGCCCCCGCCGGGGGGCAGGGCCGGCAGGGAGAGATACTCGGTGTCCACCCATTGCTGGGTCAGGTCCCGTCCCTGGAACTGGTCCTCCAGCCTGGTTCGGTTGTCCGGGCCGGCGAAGACCTCGACGTGGATCTGCAGCCCGGAGAGCGGCAGCGGGCTGGAGCCGTTGTTGGTGAGGTGGATCTTCGCCGTCAGGTCGTTGTTGGGGCCGAGCCAGGGCCGGAAGTCGACCAGGTCGGCCTTCAGGACGGGCTCGGCCGCGGCTGCCGGGTGGGCGGGGACGCCCACGGCGAGGACTGTGGCGATCAGCAGGCAGATCGCGGCGAGCCGCATCTTGTGGAGGATATCCCCGCTTCCTGGCAGCCGGCCGGAGCCGGCGGGCTGCGGCGGTAGACTCCTGACGCGATGGGTGACCAGGTGCGGTGCGCCGTGCGCTTCGATTCTTCCTTGCCCCAAGGGGACCCCGGCCTTGACCAGTCGGTAGGCAGCGCGCATCTCGAAACGGAGACGCTCATCTTCCGCGGCGGGTTCCGCCTGGCGATCCCGTTCAAGGAGATCACCGCCACCTCCGCCACCGACGGGTGGCTGTCGGTCACCTTCCCCGGCGGCGTGGCCGAGTTCGAGCTTGGTGCGAAGGCACCGCGGTGGCTCAAGGCCATCATGGAGCCCAAGCCGGTCATCGACAAGCTGGGGGTCCGTCCCGGCATGCTCGTGGCGCTGGTCGACATCGACGACGAGGGGTTCCGGGCGCAGCTCGCCGAGCGGGCCGCCGTCGTCGCGCTCTCCCCCACGGGGACCCCGGCCTCGGGCACGCCGAACGACTGCGATCTGATCTTCCTGGGGACGCCCGAACGCACGGCGCTCAAGAAGCTGTCGAGCCTGCAACACCAGCTGAAGCCCAACGGCGCTCTGTGGGTGCTGCGGCCGAAGGGCAGCCCCGACATCAGCGAGATGGAGGTCCTCGAAGCCGGGCGGGCGGCGGGTCTGGTCGACACGAAGGTGGTCGCCTTCTCCGCGGCCCTCACCGCCGAGAAGTTCGTCATCCCCACCGCCCGGCGCGCCCCGGTCGGCTAAGGCTGCCGTGCCCGGGAGCTACGGCCTGTTCGGGTCTGGTGAATTCCTGCCCTGGGCCGGGCCGGTCGACCGGTGGCTCGTGGAGTCGTCCCGCCGCGACGCCGGCCGCGTCCTCGTCGTGCCCACCGCCGCGGCCCCCGAGGGCGACGACGTCTTCCAGCGTTGGGGGGCGATGGGCATCGACCACTACCGGGACCTCGGATACGCACCGGAGGTGGTCGGGATCAAGGGCCGGGAGGACGCCTTCCGGCCGGAGGTCGTCGCCCAGGTCGAGGGGGCGTCGCTGGTGTTCTTCTCCGGCGGGAACCCCGCCCAGCTGGTCCGGTCGCTGGCCGGGACTCCCTTCTGGGACGGCGTCGTCGCCGAGCTGGAGGGCGGGTGCGCCCTGGCCGGGTCCAGCGCCGGCATCGGCTTCCTGGGCGTGACCACCATCGACTCGGTGGCGGCCGCCAACGGGCTGCCCGACATCGTGGTGCCCGGCATCGGTTGGTTCCCCTCCGTCTTCGGGCCCCACTGGGACGCCATGGAGGGCTGGCACCCGGGGTCCCAGGCCATGATGCTGGCCGCCGTGCCCGGCGACATCGCCTTCGTCGGCGTCGACGAGGACACGGCAGTCGTCGGCGACGGTGCCCGCTGGGAGATCCAGGGCCGGGGCACGGCGACCGTGCGCCCGGCCGGGGCCGAGATCTTCGTGGCGGGCCCGGGAGAGTCCTTCGACCTGCCCCTGCGGACCGCCTGAGGCGCGGCCTCCTTAGCCGAACCCGATCTGGCGCCTCGGCGGGGGGTCGTTCTCCAGGGCGATGAGTTCCACCTCGTTGCCTTCGGGGTCGTCGACGTAGAAGGTCCGGACGCCCTTCAGGACGGGGTGGATGCCCTGGCGGACGTCCAGGCCCACATCGCGGCACCGGGACTCCAGGTCGTCGTAGGCGGTGGGGTCCACGGCGAAGGCCATGTGGT
>DASPZW010000001.1:0-5300 GCA_035636055.1 Actinomycetota bacterium | reverse complement strand
TCGACGCCTGCGCCCTGACGAAGGTCGTGCTCCATAGCAGGTTGATGATGTCGGCATCCTGGTTCTGTTGCGTCACCCACCTTTGCCAATGCACGTAGTCGACCTGCCCTGACCCGATGATGCGGCGTTGCCTGCACCCAGCCCCGAGCCCCTATCGCTGAGAGGCGCATGAAGACACTCCCGGCAAACGCAGATACGCCGCATTCATCGGCCAGGAATCTTCCGGCCGCGCGAGACGTCCTCCTCGCGGCCATGGTCGTAGCTGTCGATCTCACGCTTCAATCCGACCTATTCTCGTCAACGCCGGATCCCACCCGGCACACTGCCATCCTGCTTGTCTTGGCCTTCGCGGCTGTGGGCTTTGCCGCCCTCGTGTGGCGGCGGAGATTCGCGGTGGGAGTGTTTGCCTTCCTATGCCTTCACGCCGCCGTCGGCTCGCTCTTCCTCACCTACACCCCCGTCTTCCCGGTTTGCGTGGCCCTTGCCACGGTGACGGCTCGGCGGAGCGGCCTCAGGGCGATCCTCGCCCTGGTGGCGGCCATTGTCACGAGCACCTTCTGGGTCGGCGACCAGATCCACCGGAATCCCAGCCTGGGCCATCGGACCGCCGGGGTACTTGCCGTGGGGGTCCTCTACGCGGTCATCGTCCTCATCGCCGCGGGGATCGGGCGGTGGCAATACCAACATGTCCGCACCCTGGAAGAGGTTCGCAAGGAGGAGGCCCTCCGGGCCGTTGCCGCCGAGCGGGTGCGGCTAGCGCGCGAACTCCACGACATTGTTGCCCATGCCGTCACGGTTATGGTCCTGCAGGCCGCCGGAGCTCGTCGTGTCATGGGGACCGATTCCGCCCGAGCCGACGCCGCGCTCGCATCGGTGGAGGAGGTCGGCACGCAGGCCATGGGGGAGCTGCGACGTCTCCTCGAAGTGCTGCGTGCCGGCGACGGCTTGCACGACTACACGGACCCCGCCTCGCGACCGGGGACGGGCGACCTTGAGGCCCTGGTCGAGACGGTGCGGGGCTCAGGCCTCCATATCGGCCTCCGGATTTCGGGAGAGCCCGGGAAGCTCGATCCGAGTGTCGATTTGGCCGTCTACCGGGTCGTGCAGGAGGCTCTCACCAACATCTCAAAGCACGTCGGCGCAGGTGCCCACGCCGCCGTGGGACTTGACTGGGAGGAGCGATACCTGGTCGTCACGGTCGAGGACAACGGCCGGGGAGCCGAGAGAGACGTGCGGCTCTCCACCGGACACGGACTGGTGGGCCTTGCGGAACGCGTGGCGATGGTCGGTGGCACGCTGAAAGCCGCTCCCTTATCGGAGGGCGGTTTTCGTGTTGCCGCCAGACTGCCAATCGCCAAACCAACGTCCCTGACGGCTCACGGTCCCCCCGGAGGACCTCGGGGCCCTGACCTGGGCACTGGCCCGACCGAGGGCTCGAGAGGATAGGCCACGGCCGTGGTCATTCGGGTGCTCCTTGCCGACGACGAACCGCTCGTCCGAGCCGGCATAGCGATGCTCCTTGCAGCGGACCCCGAGATCGAGGTCGCAGGGGAAGTCGGCGATGGCCAAGCCGCTGTCGAGTTCGTCCAGAGGTCGCCCCCCGATGTGGTGGTCATGGACCTGCGGATGCCACGTATGGACGGTGTGGAGGCTACCCGGTGCATCACCCAATATCTCGAGGCCAACCCCGACCCCGATCGGCCCGGTGTGCAGGTGCTCGTGCTGACTACCTACAACCTCGACCAGGCTGTGTACGGTGCCCTGTGTGCCGGCGCAGTCGGTTTCCTCCTCAAGGACGCCGCCCCAGCGGAGCTCATCGCGGCCATCAAGGCCATTGCAGCCGGCGAAGGGTGGCTTGACCCCTCGATCACCCGTTCCTTGATCAAGCAGTTCGCGGCCCAGTCCGGGACCGACATCCCTCCGGCCCCCGCCGTGGTTGAGGCCCAAGCCCGCGAGTCGGTCTTCAGGAAAGAGGGGGAGTACTGGACGGTCTCCTATGGCGGCAAGGTCTGCCGCCTGCGCGACAGCATCGGGCTGCACTACCTCGCGCGGTTGCTGCAGCAACCTGGGCAGGAATTTCATGTGCTGGACCTCGTTCACGCCGAACGGGGACCCGTGGGCGCCGGTGGGCACAAAGCGGGGTTTGATGCCAGCGGCGCTGGGGAGCAGGGGCTGCGGATCGGCCTCGGGCACGCTGGCGAGATCCTCGACGAGACAACCAAGGCTTCCTACAAACGACGCATCCGCGATCTCCAGAGAGACCTGGAGGAGGCGGAATCGTGGGCAGACGCGGGTCGTGCCTCCAAGGCGCGCGAGGAGCTCGAATTCCTTGTGGACGAGCTGGCCCGAAACTTGGGGCTCGGCGGTCGGGATCGCCTCGCCGCCTCGGACGCCGAGCGAGCACGGGTCAGCGTGACCAAGGCAATCATCGCCGCAATAAAGCGGATGGGAGCAGCCCATCATCCCCTGGCCCGGCACCTCAAGGCGTCGGTCCACACGGGCACCTTCTGCTCGTACAGCCCTGAAGGCTCCGAAGAGACGACGTGGCGCTGCTGAGCGCCCGTTCCCTTCGGCACCACTTCGTTCCCAGTCTCTTCACGCCCATGGGTGTGACGGCGCCGGGTCCTGCGGAGCCAAGGCCCGCCAGACCCGGCCACAGGACGACTCGCCCTCGGAGGAACGAGATGCAGGACACAGTCGAATCGACGGCCCAACTCGTGCGCTCGGCGGCCCAAGGAGACGAAGCCGCCTGGGCGTCGCTCGTCGACCGCTTTGCAGGTCTGGTCTGGTCGGTGATCAGGGGATACCGCCTCACCGCGGCAGACGCCGCCGACGTCAGTCAGACGACGTGGTTACGACTCGCTGAGCACATCCACAGCCTGCGTGACCCCGAGCGTGCCGGTGCCTGGTTGGCCAGGACGGCCGGGAGGGAGTGCCTCAGAATAAAGCAGGTCGACGCGCTCCACCGCCGAGTGGACCGCCTCGCATCCTGGGACGGCACCGACGCGGGGTGGGGTGAGGGCGGTAGTGAACCAGAGACCGCCCTCCTGAGATCCGAGCAACACGCACAGCTCTGGGGGGCCTTCAATGCCCTGGACCCGTCGGCGCAGCTCTTGCTCAGGCTTCTCTTCGCGGACCCCCCCATGAGCTACCGGGATATCGCGGCCCTGACGGGGATGCGATGTGGCAGCGTCGGCCCGACGCGCGGCCGCTGCCTGAGCCATCTGCGCGAGCACCTGGAGTCCCCTCTGCCGGGCCCCACCATAACCCCGGTTGGCGACTGAACGGGAGGACGTCGCCTCACCGCACAACCGTCCGGCTGGGGGGACCCGCTCGACCGCCTGCGTGGGGGGCGCTGTTGTTCGTTCTCATTCGGCGCTTCTCCTTCTTCCTCCCCCCCGAACCGGGGGATAGCAAGGGTCGTGCCGGGTGGGCGAGACCCGCCGCCTCGAGCCCCTGCTCCCGCGGCCCCGAGGCTCCGCGGCCTCGGGCACAGCCGGCGGCGTGGTGGGATCTTCTGGGTTGCGGAGCTGGGCTGTTCGGGGTGGCTGTGCGAGGCACATGGTGCACCGATCTCCCCTGCGCCGCAGGCCGTGGGCACTTGCCGCGTAGTGCTCGAACACGTAGGCGCGATGCGGAAGGCAGAGAGGCTCCTGATGCTCGACCTCGCCCGCTCTCCAGGCGATCCAGAGGACAGTCTGCCACCGATCGGTTCCGTGGCCCTGCGGTGCCATTCCCGTTACCTCCTTGGTCCAAGGCACAGGAGGGGAGACCCCGGTCTCCCCCGGGAAGGAGCAGCTGGTCTGCGGGGCTCCTTCGGCCCGGGGTCTCCCCTCCTGTGTCGCCCGGTGCCACCGGCTCCGGGCCTGCCTGCTGGCTCTGCCGGAGCTCTGCGGACGCATTTTCCTTTGACGGAGGACACGAAGGAGGCTCTCTCGGGCAGCCACGTGAACCAGAGTTCACGTGGGCAAGAATCGCTCGCTCCACCCCGCGCAGCAATGTCCTTGTCATGAACCGATCCTGCACTCCACCCACCCCGAAACGCCGGCGTAGAGAAGGAGGTTGTCTCGCTTCACGTTTCTGAGCGAGTATTGCGGGGTGGGAGCCGTGTTCCCAGCCCCAAGATGAACCGATGCTGCACCGGGACGGAGCGTCCTTTCGGGGCTAGCAAAGCCGCTCAGGAGAGTGGAACAGGCGTGGTAGTCATGGGCCTCTGGACCGGACGAGAGACTCGGGCGCTCAGGCTCGGGCTCCGCATGACCATCGAGACGTTCGGCGAGCATCTCGGGGTCGGGGTCCGCACCGTCGCCAAGTGGGAGGCTCAGGCAGCGGGGATCACTCCCGTGCCGGCGATCCAGGAGGTGTTGGACGCCGCCCTGGAGCGGGCGACCCCTGCCCAGCAGGCACGATTCCAACTCCTGCTCGGGGGCGGGCCGGCGGCCGGCGTGGGCTCCGGCGGCCGGTCGGACGAACGTGGGTCATCCGCCCGGCCTGACTGGGGAATAAGGTATGAGGAGCGCCTCCTACCGGAGACAGTCGATCGCCGGATCGGAGAAAATGAGGACATGAACCGCCGCCAACTCCTCGTGGACCTCGCGGTGCTCGGCCTTGCGTCATCGCTCGCCCGCGTCGAGTCCGTCCGCCAGCGCCTGGCCGCAGCCGTCGCGGGGGGCAGGCATGCCGCCGACCTCGACGAGTGGGACAGGATCGTCCACGAGTACGCCCGTTCCTACAACGTCACCCCGATGGACCGGCTGCTGCGGGACCTGACGGCCGACCTCTCCGTGCTGCAGCTACGCCTCGAGGGGGCAGACGGCATGCATCAGCGCGGCCTTGCCCGCGCCGGCGGCCAGCTCGCCGCGATCGCGGCGATGGCGTGGGCGGACGCGGGCGAGGTTGCTCGCGCCGGCCGGTGGTGGCGAACGGCACGCGAGTTGGCCGACGGCTCCGGGGACACCGAGGCCCGAACCTGGGTCAGGGGCCGGGAGGTCGTGAACGGCCTGTACGAGCAGCGGCCCGTCTCGGTCATCCTCGACCGGGCCGCGGAGGCCACCTCGATCGCCGCGCCACTCCCCGGTGCCGGCAATGCCCAACTGTACTCGGGGCTTGCCCAGACCCTCTCGGTGGCCGGGCGGGCCGACGAGGCCCTGGCCGCCCTCGGACGGGTCTCCGACGTGACCGTACAGCTCCCTGCCCGCGTGGTGGCCGACGAGGGCTCCCTGCTCGGCTGGCCCGAGGCGCGCCTTCGCCACACCGAGAGCTACGTCCACACCTGGCTGGGCGATACGCGCCGCGCCTAC